>JBDTQC010000280.1:0-5222 GCA_039932405.1 Ideonella sp. | reverse complement strand
AGGTCTGGCTGAACGGCATGGAGGTGACCCAGTTCACCTATTTCCAGCAGGTCGGCGGTATCGACTGCAAGCCGATCACCGGCGAGATCACCTACGGCCTCGAGCGGCTGGCGATGTATCTGCAGGGCGTTGACAACGTCTACAACCTGCAATGGACCGACGGCGCGCCGGCGCCGGGCAGCTCCCAAGACGGCGCCGCCCCCTCGGGGGGCCGGTTGCCTTCAAGCAGCCTTGGGGGCCCGCTCACGTACGGCGATGTCTACAAGCAGAACGAGGTGGAACAGTCCACCTACAACTTCGAACAAAGCGATGTCGATTTCCTGCTGACGGCTTTTGCGGCGCACGAGAAGCAGTCAACCCATTTGATGGCGCAGCAACTCGCGTTGCCGGCCTACGAGCAATTGCTGAAGGCCGGCCACAGTTTCAACCTGCTCGACGCCCGCGGCGCAATCAGCGTGACCGAGCGCGCCGCCTACATCGGCCGCATTCGCACGCTGGCCCGCGCGGTGGCGCAAAGCTACCTCGACAGCCGCGCGCGTCTGGGCTTCCCGATGGCGCCGAAAGCCTGGGCCGACGAGGTGATTGCCCGCATCGAGCAGCAGGCGCAGAAAAAGGCAGCCTGAGCGACTTCCATGACGACCAAGAATCTGCTTGTTGAACTGTTTGTCGAAGAGTTGCCGCCGAAGGCGTTGAAGATGCTCGGAACGGCATTCGCCGGTCTGCTGAGCGATGGCCTGAAGGCGCAGGGCCTGACCACCTCGATCAGCGTGGTCAAGTCATTCGCCACGCCGCGCCGGCTCGCGGCTTTTTGCAGCGATGTGCTGTCGGTGGCGGCGGATCGGGCGGTGGCGCACAAGCTGATGCCGGTCTCGATCGGCCTCGACGCGACCGGCCAGCCGACCCCGGCCCTGCTGAAACGGCTGGCCGCGCTCGGTGCCGATGCATCGGTGGTACCCGCGCTGCGGCGCCAGCTCGACGGCAAGGCCGAGGCGCTGTATTTCGACAACCAGGTCAGCGGCGTGCTGCTTGCCGACGGCTTGCAGAAGGCCCTTGACGAAGCGATTGCCAAGCTGCCGGTTCCGAAGCTCATGCAATACCAGCTGGCCGACGGCTGGACCAGCGTCAATTTCGTGCGGCCGGTGCACGGATTGGTTGCCTTGCATGGCGAGCAGGTGGTACCGGTGTCGGCCCTCGGACTGCAGGCCGGTCGCAACACCCACGGCCATCGCTTCGAGGCGATGATGGATCCGGTCGTGCTGCAACACGCCGACCATTACGCCGAGCAGCTCGCCACCCAGGGCGCGGTGATCGCCAGCTTCGAAACGCGGCGCGCGGAAATCGATCAGGAGTTGCGCGCCGAAGCGAATCTGCTTGGCCTGACCCCGATCGACGACCCGGCGCTGCTCGACGAGGTGACCGGCCTGGTTGAACGCCCGAACGTGCTGCGCTGCCAGTTCGAGGCCGAGTACCTGGCCGTGCCACCGGAATGCCTGATTCTGACCATGAAGGCAAACCAGAAATACTTCCCGCTGCTCGACATCGATGGCCAATTGACGAATCACTTCCTGGTCGTCAGCAACATTTCGCCGGCCGATGCGAGCCGGGTCATCGAAGGCAATGAACGCGTGGTCAGACCCCGTCTGGCCGATGCGCGCTTCTTCTTCGACCAGGATCGCAAGAAGACGCTGGCCGAGCGCGTGCCGGCGCTGGACAAGGTCGTCTATCACGGCAAGCTCGGTAGCCAAGGCGAGCGGGTTCAGCGCGTCAGGGCGATTGCCAGAGCAATCGGCAAACAGCTTGGCGGGGCGGTGCTTGAACAGCAAGCCGACGAAGCGGCACGCCTCGCGAAGGCCGATCTGCTGACCGACATGGTCGGCGAATTCCCGGAACTGCAGGGCATCATGGGTGGCTACTACGCGCGCCACGACGGCCTGGGCGAAGACATCGCATTCGCGATCGAAGACCATTACAAACCGCGCTTTGCCGGCGACGCGTTGCCGCGCAACCGGGTCGGTCTGGTGGTTGCGTTGGCCGACAAGATCGAGACCCTGGTCGGCCTGTTCGGAATCGGCCAGCTGCCCACCGGCGACAAGGATCCGTTTGCCTTGCGGCGCCACGCACTGGGTGTGATCCGCATGCTGATCGAGCAAGACCTGCCGTTGAGCCTGCACGAACTGATCCAGATCGGCGAGAAGACCCTGCCAGGCAACAAGCCGGTGCTCGATCAGTTGCTGGGGTTTTTCTACGACCGATTGGCTGGTTCACTGCGCGACCAGGGTTTCAGCGCCCAGGAGATCGACGCGGTGCTGGCGCTGCGCCCGGCACGCCTCGCCGAAGTGCCACGCCGGCTGGCAGCCGTGCGCGCCTTCGCGGCATTGCCCGAGGCGCCGGCCCTTGCAGCAGCCAACAAGCGGGTCGGCAACATCCTGAAAAAGGCCGAGCTCGGCAACCAGCCACCGCTCGATCGCGCCTTGCTGGTCGAGCCCGCCGAGATTGCGCTGGCCGATGCGCTGGCCAAGGTCGAGCCGGTTGCGGTGGCGGCTTTCGAGGCGGGTGACCATACGGCGTCGCTGCAGGCACTGGCGGCGTTGAAGCAACCGGTCGACGCCTTCTTCGACCAGGTCATGGTAAATGCAGAGGATCCGGCGCAACGTGCCAATCGCCTCGCGCTGCTGCTCAAGCTGCAAGCGGCGATGAACCGCACGGCCGATCTGTCGAGACTGGCCGTCTGATGAAAACACCACTGCAGAACCGCGCCCGGCTCGACCCGATGAAACTCGTGATCCTCGACCGCGACGGCACGCTGAATATCGACCGCGACGACTACGTCACGACAGCCGACGAATGGGTGCCGATACCCGGCGCACTGGAGGCCGTCGCTGCGCTGACGCAAGCGGGCTGGCACGCCGTAGTAGCCACCAACCAATCGGGCCTTGGACGCGGACTGTTTGACATGGCCACCTTGAACGCCATGCACATCAAGCTGAACCAGAAGCTGGCCGATGCCGGTGGTCGCATCGGCGCGGTCTTTTTCTGTCCGCACGTACCGAGCGAAGAATGCGCGTGCCGCAAGCCGATGCCGGGGTTGCTGCTGCAGATCGGTGAGCGTTACGGAGTCGATCTGAAGACCGTGCCGGCAGTTGGCGACAGCCTGCGTGACCTGCAGGCAGCCCAGGCTGCGGGCTGCGAGCCGCACCTGGTGCGCAGCGGCAAGGCCGAGGCGCTCGACGACGATCAGCTGGCGGACATCCTGTCGAAGGCGCCAGGCACGACAGTGCACAAGGACTTGTCTGCATTTGCAGAGTTCCTGATTCGCCGCGACCAGCAGGCGCGTGGCCTGCCCGAATCCCGCGATTCCCTTTTCGGTGGCGCCGAATGATGTTGCTGGCGCGCCTGCGCTCGGTGTTGTATGTGCTGTTCCTGGCGGCCACGGTGATCCCCTGGGCCATCCTGTCGATCGTGGCTTCGATCTTCATGCGCGGCAGCCGCTTGTTCTGGTTGACGACCTTCTGGCTGCGCATCGCGATCTGGGGCGCCAGGATGATCTGCGGCGTGCGCTACCGAATCGTCGGCATGGACAACCTGAACCGCGCCGACCGCTCGGGGCCGATCATCCTGCTGCCCAAACACCAGTCGACCTGGGAGACTTTTGCGTTCCCGACCCTGATGCCACACCCGCTTTGTTATGTATTCAAGCGCGAGTTGTTGTGGATTCCCTTTTTCGGTTGGGCAATGGCCCGGCTCGACATGGTTCACATCGACCGCAGCAAGCGCGCCGAAGCCTGGAACCGGGTTGCCGAACAAGGTCGCCGCCACATGGCGCAAGGCAACTGGGTGATCATGTTTCCCGAGGGCACCCGCATTCCGCGCGGCGAGAAGGGCGTGTACAAAAGTGGCGGCACCCGGCTGGCCATCGCCACCGGCGCGTCGGTGCTGCCGATTGCCGTCAACTCGGCCGCCTGCTGGCCGCGCAAGTCGTTCGTCCTGCGCCCCGGACTGATCGACGTCTCGATTGGCCCGATGCTGTCGTCGGCCGGGCGCCAGCCAGATGAACTGATGCGCGAGGTCGAGGCCTGGATCGAGACCGAAATGCGCCGCATCGATCCCGCTGCCTACGTGGAAGGCGTTGCGACTCCGGTGGCGAACACCCGCCACTGAGCACACCATTCCGCCCGCGTCGGGCTCGACTCTCGAGCCCCGCGGTACGCCTGCCTGTTCGCGTCCTGCCAATTCGCCGAACGCCCCGTACACTCGCAACCCATGCCACGCCGCGCAGTTGCAGACCGTCCAGCGCCAGCGATCCAGTTATCGCTGTTCGATGCGCCATCCGCCGCCGCGCCGGTGCCTGCTTCGTCGCCATTGCACCTGCCTCCAGGCAGCCCCATCGATGCTGCCGATGCCGCGGTGCCAGACGCACTTCCAGCCGGATTGCGCGTCGGGCCATCAAGCATCCGCGCAGGCCCTTCGGCGCTCGAGCCAGGCGAGTTTCGCCACCCGCAAGCCGATCGCGAATTGCGGCTGAACGGCCATCTGGTGGCCTATTCGCTGCGGCGAGCCCGGCGGCGCAGCATCGGTTTCGTGGTCGGTGTCGAAGGCCTGCGGGTCAACGCGCCGCGCTGGGTGGGCATCGGCGACATCGAAAATGCGCTGCGCGAAAAGGCCGACTGGATCTTGCGCAAGCTGGTCGAGCAGCGCGAGCGCGCCGGCCGCCTGCACGCGGCGCGCGTCGAATGGCGGCATGGCATCAGCCTGCCCTTCCTTGGTCAGAGCATCGTCGTGGTGCTCGACCCGGCCGCCCGTGGGGCGGTACTCGAGCCCACTGCGCAGACCGACTCCACTGCGCCCCACGACGCCGCGATCACATCTTCGACCGCCCACAGGCAGTTGCGGCTGGGCCTGCCGCACGACGCCACCGCGCAGCAGATCCGCGACAGCGTGCAAAGCTGGCTGCAGCGCCAGGCGCGTGAGCTGTTCGAGGCACGCTGCCAGCATTACGCCGCGCAACTTGGCGTGCGCTACACCCGCATCGGTTTGTCGTCGGCGCAGACCCGCTGGGGCAGCGCCAGCGCCAGCGGTGCGATCCGGCTGAACTGGCGGCTGATCCATTTCGGTCTGGCGACGGTCGACTATGTGATCGCCCACGAACTCGCTCACCTACGAGAAATGAACCACAGCCCGCGCTTCTGGGACATCGTCCGTTCGCTGATGCCGGACTATGAAGT
>JBDTQC010000279.1:0-5233 GCA_039932405.1 Ideonella sp. | reverse complement strand
CGCAGCTGGCGCCGCCCGCGCTCGGTCATCGACCAGCGGCTGCCACCGCTGCCATATAGCGCAACGTTGATGGCGCAGTGGTCGAGCGGATCGGCGGCACCGGAGGCGGCGCGCCGGCGCGCCATCGCGTAGTAGGGCGAAAACACGCTGCCGATGAAGGCGATGATGGTCAGGCCGCTTGCGCCATCGTCGCTCAGCGCGTCGAGGTACCACCAGGCGTAGCCGGCGGGCGCGACCGGGATGTCGAAAGCCGGCTCGAATGCGCCGTCGATTTGCGGTCCGCTAGCACGCTGGCTGTCGCCTGGCGGCCCGACAACGCCGCCATCGGCACGCCCGGCCCCGGATGCACCGAGCCGCCCGCCAGGTACAGCCCCGGCATGCGGCTGCGCGAGCCCGGCCGGCTGAACGATGCCGCCCAGCCGTGCGACGCGCGGCCATACAGGGCTCCGCCGGTCGCCGGGAAGAGTTGGTTGAAGTCCTGCGGCGTGGTCAGCAAGGTGTTGTCCGCCCGGCGCTCGATCCGCAGTCCGCAACGCGCCATCAACTTGAAGGTCTGGGCTTCGCATTGCGACAACTCCTGTGAGGTGGGCGGGCGGGTGTCGCCGGTCGGCGGGGCATTGACGATCAGCAGCAGGCGTTCGGCCTGACCTTGCGACGGATCACTGGCTCCGCCGCGATCTTGCGCGCAGACATAGACCGTGGGCGCAGACGGCAGGCGTTGGCGGCGGATCAGGTCGTCGAATTCGGCCGCATAGTCGTCGGAAAAGAATACCGTGTGGCGGGCCAGCGGGAAACCGTGCGTCGGCGCCAGCAGATTCCAGGTCAGTGCCGACAGCGAGCGCTGGGTCGTCGCAACGGGTGCCGAGGCTGCCTGCACCGACGGGCCGAGGCAGCCGGCCGCCAGCGCCGCAGCATCGCCGTTGAAGACGACTGCGGTCGCGCTGATCTCTTCGCCGTCAGCCAGGCGCACGCCGCTGGCGCGGCCATCGCGGCTCAGAATGGCCGCGACCGGCGCGTTGTAGCGCAGCTGCGCACCCTTCGACGCGGCCAGCGACGCCAATGCCTGGGCGATGCGGTGCATGCCGCCTTCGACCATCCAGACGCCGGCCTGCTCGACGTGGGCGACCAGCATCAAGGTGGCTGGTGCCAGCCAGGGCGAAGCGCCGCAGTAGGTGGCATAGCGCCCGAACAGCTGGCGCAGGCGCGGATCTTCGAAGTAGCGGCCGAGCTCGCTCCACAAGGTTTCGAACGGCGAAATGCGCATCAGATCGGGCAGCTGTCGCCAGCCGACACGCGCCGCCAGCGACAGCGGTGTGGGCTTGGAACCGCGCAGAAATGCCGGCTCGAGCGTGCGGTAGATGGCCTGCGCGCGCTCGCAGAAGCCGAGGTAGCCACGCATCGCGGCAGGGCCGGCAAAGGCGCCCATCGCATCCGCCGAACGGCCGCGGTCGGCGTACAGATCCAGGTGCTGGCCGGCATGCCACGCGTGGCGCGCCAACACATCCAATGGCTGCAGCGTCAGGTGATTGGCCAACGAGGAGCCGACCGCGTCGAACAATTCGTCGAATACCCAGCGCATCGTGAAGACGGTCGGACCGGCGTCCATCGGCATGCCACCGATCGACAGCTCGCGCAGCTTGCCGCCCGGACGAGCTGCGCTTTCGAGCAGCAACACATCGATGCCGCTTGCCGCCAGTTCGAGCGCGCTGACCAGACCGCCGATACCGGCTCCGATCACGATCACCCGTTCCATCGGGTTCACGCTGCGGTCCGTTGAGTGTCAGGTTGACGTGTCACATGCATGTGTCTATGCTACGTTACAGTCGGCGATGACATCAAGACTTTGCACACCCTTTGCACAACTCCTCAGCTGCTGCGCCGACCACGGCGAATCTTCATGAAACCCATCACCCGGATTGAACAAGCCCTGGCCACTGCCATCTCGTCGGCGGAGTCTCCCGACTGCCCGCCCAAGCTGGCAGGTGCGATCCGGCATGCGGTGTTTCCGGGTGGCGCACGGATCCGGCCGCAGTTGTGCATCGCAGTGGCGCGTGCCTGCGGCGACGACGATCCGCAGCTGACGGAAGCTGCAGCCTCGGCGATCGAGTTGCTGCATTGCGCGTCGCTGGTGCATGACGATCTGCCGTGTTTCGACGATTCGCCGATGCGCCGTGGCCGTGCCTCGGTGCACTTTGCCTATGGACAGAGCCTGGCTGTACTGGCAGGTGATGCGCTGATCGTGCTGGCTTTCCAGACCGTTTCCGCGAGCGCGAGCCGCTCGCCGCAGCGTCTGGCCGCATTGATCGCCACCATCGCCAGCGGGGTGGGCATGCCGGCCGGCATCGTGGCGGGGCAGGCCTGGGAATGTGAGCCGCGTGTATCGTTGAGCGACTACCAGCGAGCCAAGACAGGGGCCTTGTTTGCTGCTGCAACCATGGCCGGTGCGCAGGCCGCCGGATCGCCTGCCGCGCCCTGGCGCGCGCTCGGCGAATGGCTGGGCGAGGCCTATCAGGCCGCCGACGATATTCGCGATGTGGTGGGTGATCCGCTTGTGATGGGCAAACCGATTGGCCGCGACGTGGCGCTGCTGCGTCCGAATTCGGCCAGCGAACTCGGCCTCGAAGGCGCGATTGCACACTTCGACCGCCTGGTCGGTTGTGCGGTGGCGGCGGTGCCGGAATGCGCCGGTGCCGAGGCCTTGCGCGGCCTGGTGCGCCTCGAGGCCGAGCGGCTGGTGCCGCATACCCTCTCGCCCGATCTGGTGCGGGTGCCGGCCTGAGCGTGTTCCCGATACCGCTGCTGTCGCCGTGACCGCTCCGATGATCAGTGCTCACGGTGTCACAGCGGCGACGCGCTGGTCAGGCTGGGTCGACAAGGGACTGGCGTGGCGTGATCGCCTGCTGGCAAGCCCGTTGTTTCAGCGCCGTGCCGCAGCCTTTGTTCTGACCAGGCCCGTGGCGCGGCGCCATGCGCGCGAGCTGTTCGACCTGGTGGCCGGCTTCGTCTACTCGCAGATCTTGTCGGCCTGTGTGCAATTGCGGTTGTTCGAGCTGCTGTCCGAGGGGCCGCAAACCTGCGAGCAGTTGGCCGAGCGCACCGGGCTGACGGTCGAGGCGGCGCGCCGACTGCTCGATGCGGCGGTTGCGCTTCGTCTGCTGGAGCATCGCAGCGGACAGCGTTTCGGCCTCGGTGAACTGGGTGCGCCGATGGTCGGCAACACGGCTGTGCGCGAGATGATCCGGCACCACGCCGCGCTGTACGCCGATCTGGCCGACCCGGTCGGCTTGCTGCGCACTCCCGAAGCCGAGCGCCAGCACAGCGCACTTGGGCGCTATTGGGCCTATGGCGCCGCCGCACAGAGCGACCGACCGCCTGATCCGCGGGTTGGCGCGTATTCGAGTTTGATGGCTGCTTCACAACCGCTGGTGGCCGACGAGGTGCTGGATGCGTATTCACTGCGCGGCCACCGCTGCCTGCTCGACATTGGCGGCGGCGACGGCAGCTTTCTGGCCAGTGCGCAGCGTCGATCGGCAGCGCTGCAGCTGATGCTGTTCGATTTGCCGGCAGTCGCCGAGCGCGGACGCGCCCGTCTGGCCGCAGCAGGCCTGGCCGGCCGATCCACGGTGCATGGTGGCGACTTCCTGCGCGATGCATTGCCGCGCGGCGCCGATATCGCTTCACTGATTCGGGTGCTGCACGATCACGACGATGGTCCGGCGATGCAGTTGCTGCGCGCCGTGCGTGCAGCCTTGCCGGCGGATGGCACGCTGTTGCTCGCTGAGCCGATGGCCGGCACGCCAGGTGCCGAGGCCATGGGCGACGCCTATTTCGGCTTCTATCTGCTGGCGATGGGCCGTGGTCGCCCGCGCAAAGTCACCGAGCTCGTGGCGATGCTGAAGGCCGCCGGTTTTGCCGGTGCCCGGCTGATTCCGACGCGCTTGCCGCTGCAGACGCAACTGTTGTTGGCCCGATGCAAGTAAAAACCCTGTGTGTTTCGTTGTAAATCTACATTGACACTTTGAACAGTAAGCATAGGATGACACTTCTGATGATCGCCTTCCATGACACCTGTTCGCCGGCTCGCTGCACGAGGGTCTTTTCATGAATGCACTGGCCGTTGTGCTGCAGCAGCCCGAGCAGCTCAGCGTGCGTCGGCTCGACCTGTGTGATGTTGGTGAAGACGACGTCGTGGTCGACATCGAATGGAGCGGCATCAGCACCGGCACCGAACGGTTGTTGTGGACCGGACGCATGCCTGAATTTCCCGGCATGGGCTACCCGCTGGTGCCTGGCTATGAGTCGGTCGGTCGGGTGACCAAGGCCGATGCAAGTGCCAGCCTTGCTGTCGGCCAGCGGGTTTTCGTTCCGGGTGCACGTTGCTTCGGTGATGTGCGCGGACTGTTCGGCGGCGCGTCTTCTCGGGTGGTGCTGCCGGCGGCACGAACCGTCCCGGTGGCCGACTCACTTGGCGAGCGCGCCGTGCTGCTCGCGCTGGCCGCCACCGCTCACCATGTCGCCGCGGGCGTGCCAGCGGCACAACCTGATCTGATCATCGGCCATGGCGTGCTTGGGCGCATGGTGGCACGGCTCGCGGTAGCGGCTGGCACTTCCCCCGTGGTCTGGGAAACCCAGCCGAACCGTCGCGACGGCGCCAGCGGCTATCGGGTCGTCGACCCGGCGGCGGATAGCCGGCGCGATTACCGCTGCATCTGCGATGTGAGCGGCGACTCGGCATTGCTGGACACGTTGATCTCGCGCCTTGCGCCGGGCGGCGAGGTCGTGCTTGCCGGCTTCTACGACACGCCGTTGTCGTTCGTGTTCGCACCGGCTTTCATGCGTGAGGCACGCATCCGCGTCGCAGCGCAATGGCAGCCGGCCGATCTGATTGCCGTGCGGGACCTGGCCGAAACGGGCGTTCTTTCGCTCGACGGACTGATCACGCACCGACACGACGCGTTGTCGGCAGATGCCGCCTACCGCACGGCGTTTGGTGACCCGGCGTGTTTGAAGATGACCCTGGACTGGAGAGACTGCCGATGAACGCCGTCACGATCATGATGAAAGACCTGCGTCGGGAAGCGGCCATCGAGCCGCCACCAGTTGTCGAAGCGAAGGTCACGAAAGAGACCCAGATCATCGCGATCTACGGCAAGGGTGGCATCGGCAAGAGCTTCACCTTGGCCAACCTCAGCTACATGATGGCGCAGCAGGGCAAGAAGGTGCTGCTGATCGG
>JBDTQC010000278.1:0-5235 GCA_039932405.1 Ideonella sp. | reverse complement strand
GACCTCTTTGGTGGCACGCGAGGAGTACTCTGCAAATATCTCGCCCGCGTTGGTCAGGCGCACCTGGCGGGCGGACCGGTCGAGCAATTCACAGCCAAGCTCCTCTTCGAGCTGGCGGATCTGGTGCGACAACGTGGGCTGGGTGACGCACAGTTCCACCGAGGCCTTGGTGAAACTCCCGAGCTTGGCAATGCAAAGGAAGTAACGCAGGTGCCGGAGTTCCATTGCAACCTCCTTCGTCGAAGTTTGGTCGTTGCATTGACCAGAGGCATTTTTTCATAGACAGTACGCATGTCATCTAGTGGATTTCATGGATTGATCTATTCATGGTGAACCCTTAACTTCTCTGGACGGCCGGTAGACCCGGCAGCGCAGGTGGCAGGAGCAAGCCGGTGGCAGATCGAATCGAATTGAGGAACGTGTTCTTCACGTACCAATCGAACGAGCGTGAGGTTCTCGCGGTAAAGGACGTCTCCTTCACGGTCGAGGCGGGCCAGTTCGTCTGCCTGGTTGGCCCGAGCGGCTGCGGCAAGACGACGATCATGAACATGCTCGCCGGCTTCTTGAAGCCCACTGCCGGCGAGATCCTTGTGGGTGGCCGACCGGGTGTAGCCAGTTCAGACCGCGCTGTAGTGTTCCAGGACTTCGCCCAGCTATTCCCCTGGCGCAGCGTGCGCGCCAATGTCGAATTCGGTCTCGAGATGCGCAAGATGCCCGCGCCGCAGCGTCGCGAGACCGCGATGGAGTTTCTGCGGCTGGTGAAGCTGGAGAAGTTTGCCGAGTCCTATCCACACCAGTTGTCCGGCGGCATGCAGCAGCGCGCCGCGATCGCGCGGGCGCTGGCCTACAACCCCAGCGTGTTGCTGATGGACGAGCCCTTCGCCGCGCTGGATGCGATGACCCGCGACGAAATGCAGCGCATGCTGGCCGATATCTGGGCAGCAACGAAAAAGACGGTGATCTACATCACGCACAACGTGGCCGAGGCGGTATACCTGGGCGACAAGGTGGTGGTGCTGCGCGCCCACCCAGGCTCGGTGACCACCATCATCGACGTCGACCTGCCGCGCCTGCGCGAGCCGTTGACGCCAGCGTTCGCCAACCTGCAGAAAGACATCCTGCACGCCCTCAGCCACCCCGGCGAGATCGCCACCGCCGCCTGAAGGACGGAAGCGGTTCTTCGCCCCATGCCCACGCCAGCATGCCTGGCGCAATGAAGGAAACACCCATGACCCAGTTCACCGTCACCCGCCGCCGCCTGATCCGCGACGTGGCGGTCCTCGCCGCGCTGCCCGCGCTGAACGGCCTGGCGCACGCGCAGTCGGGCGAGCCGCTGCGCTTCGGCTTCCAGAACACCTCGTGGGGATCGATCGGCATGGTGGCCGAGGCCGACGGCATGTTCAAGAAGCAGGGTGTCAACGTCAGCATCAACCGCTTCGACTCGGGCAAGGCGGTGCGCGACGCGATGATTGCCAACCGCATCGATATCGGTGTGCTGGGCACGACGCCGATGATCCTGGGCGTCGTCAAGGGCGATGTGGCACCGGTGGCAATGGCCATGTACGCGGGCCGCACCAACGCCGTCGTCGCCGGCAAGAACAGCGGCATCAAGACCATTGCCGACCTGCGCGGCAAGAAGATCGGCACGCAGATCGGGTCGTCGACCCATAACGTCTTCGTCACCAAGGTGTTGCCGAAGTTCGGCCTCAGCGCCGCCGACGTGACCCTGGTAAATGCGAAGTTCGAGAACCACGTGGCAGCGCTGACCGGCGGATCGATCGACGCCTTCGCGGGCGTCGAGCCCTTTCCTTCCGTGGCCGTGACCGAAGGCCTCGGCGTGAGCATCATCGACTACTCGGACTTCGACATGGTGCCGGTCTGGCTGGGCATCAACACGCCGGTGCTCGAGAAGCGGCACGATGCGGTGATGGGTTTCCTGCGCGCCTGGGTTGCCACCATCGACATCTTCAAGAACACGCCTGACCGTGCGGCAAGCATCGTCCAGGAGAACTTCACGAAGATGGGCTTCACGGTGTCCAAAGCCGCCATCGCCGCCATGCTGGGCAAGCTCGACGCCAACCCGGCTTATGTGCCGCAGCTGGAAGCCTACCTGCGCGACGAGTCGCAGGTGCTGGTGGCGAACCGCCAGATCTCGGCCGCCCCCGACTGGCGCCCGATGCTGGCCAATCCGCTGATCAACCAGATCAAGCGCAGCTGAGGAAAGCGCTTTTCCATGCGTCGCGCAATCGATTTCCTGCTGCCGGCGCTGCCCTTCGTCGCGATCCTGGCCGCCTGGCAGTGGCTTGCGCTGCACGGCGGCTTCCCGCCCAAACTGGTGCCCGACCTGGGCCAGATCGCGCGCACCTTCGTGCGGCTGGCTGTCGAAGGCACCATGTGGCGGGCCGCCTCGGCCACGCTGCTGCGCCTGGTGATGGGTTTCGCCATCGCCGGGTGCCTGGGCGTTCTGATCGGCATCCTGATGGGCAGGCACCAATCGGTGGAGGACTTCCTGTTGCCGCTGGTCAGCTTCGTCTACCCGATCCCCGGCATCGCCTATGCGCCGCTGTTCGTGCTGTGGTTCGGTCTGGGTGACATGCCCGCTGTGCTGCTGATCGCCTTTGCATCGACCTTCCCGGTGGTGATGAATACCTGGAAAGGCGTGAAGGCGGTCAAGCCGGTGTGGATACGTTCAGCCACCGTGATGGGCGCACGCAGCCGCGACATCTTCTGGCGCATCGTGCTGCCCGGAGCGCTGCCTTTCATCCTGACCGGCCTGCGGCTGGGTTTGGCAGCGGCCTGGCGCATCCTGGTAGCAGTCGAGATGCTGATGTCGGTAAAGACCGGTCTGGGCTGGATGATCTTCGGCTCGCAGACTTTCCTGAACACCGATGTCATGCTGGCCACCATCGTGCTGATCGGCATCATCGGTGTCGGGCTCGAAAAGCAGGTCTTCGAGCGCATCGAGCGTCGCACCGTGGTGCGTTGGGGCATGGTCAAGGCATGAGAATGCATTCGATGATGGGCGGCTGGCGATGAAGCCGCCTCTGTGTGTCTCGGTCGGCGAAACTGCTCAGGCGCCGGCCCGCAAGGCGAGCGCCGCCCGCACACCTTCGGCCCGCCGCCGCTTCGGCCGCACGTTGCTGCTGGGCTGCGCCGGCTTTGCGCTGGCGCTGCTGGTCTGGGAGATCTTCGCGCGCAGCGGCATGTTTTCGAAGGCATTGACACCGCCGCTGAAGCTGATCGCCCTGCGCCTGATCCAGATGGTGTCCGAGGGCGAGATCTTCAAGCACGCCGGCATGACATTGATGCGCATGCTGGCCGGCCTCGCCATCGCTTTCGTCGTGGCGGTGCCCTTCGGCATGTTGATGGGCACCTCGCGCACGACCGAGCGCATGTTTTCGCCACTGCTCAGCGTGCTGATGCCAATCCCCTCGCTGGCCTGGGTTCCGCTGTTTGTGCTGTGGTTCGGACTGGGCAATCTGGCCACCATACTGGTGGTCATCTATGCCTCGGTCTTCACGCTGATTTTCAACACCTGGGTCGGCGTGCGTGCCATCAACCCGGTGTGGACCAAGGCGGCCGCAGTGATGGGCGCCAGCCGGTCACAGGCGATGGCCAAGGTGGTGTTTCCCGGCACCATGCCCTACATCATCTCGGGGCTGCGCATCGCCTTCGGCCGCGCCTGGATCGCCGTCATCGGTGGCGAACTGCTGGCGAGTCCGGAATTCGGCTTGGGCAAGATCATCTTCGATGCACGCGAGTTCCTGGACACCGAATCGATGTTGGCGGCGCTGGTGCTGGTCGGCCTGATCGGCATCGCGGTCGAGAAGCTGGTACTGCGACGCCTCGAGCGTTCAACCATCGAACGCTGGGGCACCTCTCATGACAGCACGGGCTGACGGGCAACAGGGCTGAGGGCCGATGATGAACGCGACATTCCAGCAAGAAGTGACAGCCTTGGTCGGCGCGGCCCACGCACTCTTCGACACGGCCGACCATGCCCGCTATGTCAACGACTGGTTTGGCCGCGAGGGCGGGCGAGCCCGCTGCGTGGTGCGGCCAAGCAACACGCAACAAGCGGCGGCGCTGGTGGCTTGCTGCGCTCGCCACGGCGTTGCGGTAGTGCCGCAGGGTGGCAACACCGGGCTGGCCGGCGGCGCGCTGCCGGACGACAGTGGAACGCAGTGCGTGTTGTCGCTCGAGCGCATGTCGGCCGTACGCGACATCGATCTGGCAGGCAAGACGATCACCGTCGAGGCCGGCGCGGTGCTGGCCAACGTGCATGCGTCCGCGCGCGATCACGGCATGGAGTTTCCGCTGAACATGGGCTCACAAGGCAGCAGCACCATCGGCGGCATGCTCTCGACCAATGCGGGCGGCACGGCGGTGCTGCGCTACGGCAACGCACGCGCGCTCTGCCTGGGTCTGGAGGTGGTTACACCGCAGGGCGAGATCTGGAACGGCCTGCGGCGGCTGCGCAAGGACAACACCGGCTACGACCTGCGCGACCTCTACATCGGCGCCGAAGGCACGCTGGGCATCATCACCGCGGCCGTGCTCGCGCTGGTTCCCACACCAAAGGCGCGGCTCGCGGCGCTGGTCAGCGTGGCCTCTCCCGTGCAGGCCATTGCGCTGCTGCAGGCCGTGCAGCAACGCGCCGGTGCTCAGTTGACCGCATTCGAACTGATCTCCGACGCCTGTTTGCGCCTGGTGGCGCAGTACTTTCCCCAGCTGCCACATCCCTTCGGCGCTGCAGTCGACGGTCCGTGGGCGGTGCTGCTCGAGCTGTCTGACCACGAGTCGGAGGCGCACGCCTTCGCGCTGATGGAAAGCCTGCTCGGCGAGGCGCTCGACAGCGGCGTCGTTCTGGACGCGCTGATTCCCCAATCGCTGGCGCAGTCGGCACGCTTCTGGGACCTGCGCGAACACATCCCGCTGGCTCAGTTAGAAGACGGCAAGAACGTCAAGCACGACATCTCGCTGCCGATCTCCGAAATCCCTCGCTTCCTCGATGAAGCCGGGCCGCTGCTCGAAGCCGCGCACCCCGGCGCACGCATCATCGCCTTCGGCCACGTCGGCGACGGCAACCTGCACTTCAACGTCGCCGCGCCCGCTGGCGCTTCGCCACAGGCCGTGCTGGTGCACAAGGCCTCGATCAACGAGATGGTGCACGGGTTGGTTGCTCGGCTCGACGGATCGATCTCGGCCGAGCACGGCATCGGTCGCATGAAGGCA
>JBDTQC010000277.1:0-5265 GCA_039932405.1 Ideonella sp. | reverse complement strand
AACCGCGCAGCGACTGCCGCTGCTGCTGATCTGGATCGTAATCGGCATGGCCGCATTGATGATTGCCGAGGACATCCTGAAGCGTCGCCAATCAAGGCGTGCGCCTGCTCCGGTGGCGGTGGCGCTCGCGGATGCCGAAGACGACACCGTTGCAGCGGTCAACTGGCCCGTGCTGTGTGGTTTCGGGGTTGCGATCGTTGCCTATGTGGCGCTGATTCCGGTCGTCGGATACCTGATCACGACCACTGCGTTCATCACCGGCTCGCTGTGGGTGAGCAAGATCATGTCGCCTTTCAAGGCCGTGTCGATCGGCATCCTGACCACCGCCGGCGTGTGGGCTGTCTTCATCTTGGCACTCAATCTGCCGGTGCCGATCCTGCCTTTTCTGAAGTGACACACCTGAGCTGAATCATGGAAACTTCGTTTGTCACCAGCGGGCTGTTGAATGCCCTGAGCCTGCACAACATCCTGGCGATCGTCGTCGGCACCGCAATCGGCATCGTGGTCGGTGCCTTGCCCGGCTTGTCGGCCACCATGGCACTGGCCTTGCTGCTGCCATTGACATTTTCGATGCCGGCCGATACCGGTCTTTGCATGATGGCTGCGCTCTATCTGGCGGCCATGTATGGCGGGTCGATCTCGGCGATCATCCTGCGCACACCTGGCACACCGGCGGCCGCCGCCACCGTCATGGACGGCTTTCCGATGGGCGCGCGCGGCGAAGCCGGGCGGGCGCTGGGAATCTCGTTGTCGGCTTCGCTGGTCGGCGGACTGGTCAGCGGTGTCGCGTTGCTGACGGCTGCGCCATTTCTTGGCAAGTTGGTGCTGCTGTTCGGACCGGTCGAACTGTTCGCGATTGCCGTACTCGGCATCACGATGATCGGCACGCTGACCAAGGGATCGCCGATCAAGGGTTTGTTGTCCGGCGCCCTCGGCTTGCTGCTGGCCATGGTCGGCATGGATTCCACCACCGGAACCGCCCGATTCACCGCCGACAACATCAACCTGTTTTCCGGCATTCCGTTCACCGTCGCGCTGATCGGCCTGTTCTCGATTCCGCAGGCGATCGCGCTGGCCGAACAATCGAGCAGCGGCAAACAGATCGCCAATCAGATCAGCGACCGCATCCTGCCGCGCCTGGGCGAATTCATCGGCATGCTGCCGAACATCCTTCGTTCGTCGGTGATCGGCATCATCACCGGAGTGATTCCCGGCACCGGCGGCGACACCGCGAGCTGGTTCGCCTACAACGAAGCCAAGCGCTTTGCCAAAGACAAGTCCCGCTTCGGCAAGGGCGATCCGGCAGGCGTCGCCGCACCGGAGGCGGCCAACAATGCCGTTGTCGGAGGGGCCTTGATTCCGACGATTGCGCTGGGCATTCCGGGCAGTTCGTCGACCGCTGTGCTGCTGGGCGCGCTGATGGTTCACGGCATCCTGCCCGGGCCGACGCTGTTGACCGAACATGGTGAGATCACCTATACCTTGATCTGGGCCGTCATTCTTGCGAATGTCCCGTTGTTCCTGATTGGTCTGCTGATGACGCGTTTGTGCATCTACGTCACGAAGGTACCGAAGATGGTGGTGGCTGTGGTCATCGTGGTGCTGAGCATCGTCGGTTCGCTGGCGATCAACAACAACATGTTCGATGTCTGGATGATGCTGGGATTCGGTGCGCTGGGCTATGTATTCGACCGGGCCGGCATACCGACCGCGCCACTGGTCATCGGGCTGGTGCTGGGCTCCTTGCTCGATTCGAGCCTGGCGCAGTCGCTGCTGATCGGTTTCGGCAACTGGAACGTCTTTCTGCAGAGTCCGGTGGCGGCTGTGCTGCTCTTTCTCGCGTTGCTTTCGATACTGCAGGCGACGCCGTTCTTCCGCCTGTTCAGCCGCAAACGCGTAGCACCAGCGCCAGCAGGTCTGGGGGGCGACGCGTAATGCCCGCACGGCCCGAGCCGGCCAGCGCTGCGGCGCAGCCATCTGGAAACTCCGGTCGAGCGGGATCTGTCGAATATTTGCCTGGCAATGCGCTGCCCTTGGAAGCCACCACCCCGTTGGTGGATGCGCCGGATCAAAGCGTCGAATCACGCAAGCGGCAGGCAATTGAAGAGCTTGAAGAGGACATCGTGCTGGGCTACCTGTACCCGCGCGAGCGCCTGGTAGAAGATGATCTGCTGGCACGTTTTCGCCTGAAACGACATGTCGTGCGTCAGGTGCTGCTCGAACTCGAGCGCATGGGCCTGGTCGAGCGCAAGAAGAATATCGGCGCCATCGTCAAGGCCTACTCGCTGACCGAGGTGGTCGACCTCTACGCACTGCGCGAGATCCTCGAGACGGCTGGCGCGCGATTGATTGCCATTCCGGCCGACCCAGCCAAGCTCGACGAACTCGAGGCGATCCAGCGTCAACACGATGACGCGGCGGCCAACGCCGATCCGCGCGCTGCGATTCGCACCAACATCGCGTTTCATCGAGCGTTTTTCGCGTTGTCGGAAAACCAGGCGCTGACCGAGATGATCGAACTGGCTGCGCAGCGCGCCCATGCCATCCGGTCGCTGACGATCACCGTCCCCGAATACCTGGAGAACGCCCGACTCCATCACTGGGAGATGATCGAGGCGCTGCGCGTCGCTGACCGCGAGCGATTGGTCGATCTGTGCAGCCGTCACCTGCACCCGGCACGCGACGCCTACATCAACCAGCTGCGCCAGCGAGCGGGTCGCAGAAGCACCATCTGAAGCAGGCCGCATGGCAACATTCCCGCGTGACGGCGTGACGCCACGTCTATGTGTTTACCCTGATGATTGCACCCCTGTTGCAAGTGCAGGGTTCAACCTGAATTAGCGGCGGCATATCCCATTCGATAATCCCTGTCACCAGGCTTTTCGCCTGCCCCGCGGCGCCATCATCCGGCATGGCCACATTCGCAATCCCGAGGAGAAATCCATGCATCGATTTTTGAAACTACCGCTTGTCCGGGGCATCTTGCTCGGCATCGCCATGGCAGCTGCCGGCGCCTCGGCGTTCGCGCAGAACCGCGAGTTCTCGTTCGCCTACGACCAGCCGAAGAACAGTGGCTACGGTGTGGGCGCCGAGATCTTCAGCAAGAAGCTGCAAGAGATCAGCAAAGGCACGTTGTCGATCAACCAGTATCCCGGCGCGCAGCTCGGAACCGAGGCACAGACGCTGCAGAAGGTGCAGACCGGCGACATTGATTTCGTCATGCTTTCCACGGCGAATGCTTCGTCGGCGCAGCCGGAATCTGGCGTGTTCTCGATCCACTTCATCTTTCGCGACGAAGCGCATGCCATCAAGGTGCTCGGTGACCCGCAAGTGATTGCGGCCATGAAGGCGCTCTACGCGGCCAAGATCAAGGGCGCCCACATGATCGCGCTCGGTTCGCAGGGATTGCGGCACATGTATGGCAAGAAGCCGGTGCAGACAGTGGCCGACCTGAAAGGCGTGAAAATGCGGGTGCAGGCCACCGTCACCGAGGACACGACCTTTCCTGCATACGGCGCACAGGTTGTGCACATGCCGTTTGGCGAGGTTTACACATCGTTGCAGACCGGCGTGGTCGACATGGCCGAGAACGGCATCAACAATTACCTCGTCAACAAGCACTACGAGCCCGCGCCTGTACTCTCGCTCACCGAACACGAAGCCAACAATGCCGCGCTGTTTGTCAGCGACAAGGTCTGGAGCAGCTTGAACGCCGATCAGAAAAAATGGGTCCAGACGGCGGCCGACGAAGTCAGCCAGAAGGAGCCCGCGGCCGCTTTCAAGCTTGAGCACGAGGCGCTGGCGAAGCTCGAAAAAATCGGCGTGAAAGTGGTCAAGAACGTCGACAAGGCCGGTTTCGCGCAGATCAGCAAGCCGATTCAGGATAAGCTGGCATCGGATCTGGGACCGAATGCGGTGAATGTGCTTGCGCTCGTGCGCAACGTCAAATAACGGTCTCAAGAGCAGAGGTCAGAGCATGGCCGGGTTCGACGGGCTGGTCCTTCAGGAGCAGCGCCATTTGAAGTGGCGTGCGCTCGACCCGCTTGAACAGGTGCTGATGATCCTGTGCGGCGTTGCGATCAGCGGCTTTTGTGTGCTCGTGATGTGCGACATCGTCACCCGCACCATCGGCCATCCCTGGCTGTGGCTGCAGGAAGCGACCATGACCTTTTTTATCTACGGCATCTTCATCGGCGTGGGAGCGGCGATTCGCCGCAACGATCATCTTTACCTGGCTGTCCTGGCTGAGTCGATGACCGGAAATCGCCGCTTGTTCTTCGAGATGTTCAATCGCTGCGTTGTGTTGGCTGTGGCACTGTGCATGATCTATTTCGGCTACTTGAATGTTCTCGACGGCTTCACCAGCTTGCGCATGCCGTCGATGACGCCCATGGCAAGCTTTTACGCAGCGATTCCACTGTGCGGCGTGTTGATTTCGATCTTCACCATCGAACAGATGGTGAATGGCTGGCGCAACGGCTTTGCCGACAGCGCAGCCGACATCAAAAGAAAGTCGTTGTGACGTCCAACGGCGTGCTCATCTTCGGGATGGCGTTTCTGTTTCTGTTTCTCGGCTACATGGGTGTGCCGGTGGCCTTCGCGCTGATCGCGGCAGTTTTGGCGGTGACCGCGTTCACGCCGGTCAGCCTTGCCTCGATGATGGCGCAGCTGTTCAACGGCATGGATGTCGAGGCCTTGCTCGCAGTGCCCTTCTTCCTGCTGGTCGGCGACCTGATGAGTTCGGCCAACGTCACCGGCCGGATGATCACGCTGTCGCAGACGCTGGTCGGCCATTTGCGCGGTGGACTGGCCCAGGTGGTCACGATCTTCAGCATGTTCTTTGCCGGCATATCCGGCTCGTCGGCGGCCGATGTGGCAGTCCTCTCGCGCACCCTCGGGCCCGAGATGAGTCGAGAGGGCTACGACCGCGCCTTCACCGCCGCGCTGATTGCATCGGCCTCCACGATGGCCAACCTGATTCCACCCAGCATCATGGCGGTGGTGTATGGCGCAACGGGCAATGTCTCGATTGGCGGCCTGTTTCTGGCCGGCGTGGTGCCGGGTGTGCTGGTCGGCATCGGCCTCATGTTCTACAGCTATTTTTTCGGGCCTGTCGGCCTCAAGCAGAAGCGGGCGACTTTCGGGCAGGTCAGCACTGCGGCCAAGGAGGCGGCGATCCCGCTGATCATTCCGGTGATCATCATGGGCGGGATCCTGAGCGGTTTTTTCACGCCCACCGAGGCCGGCGTGATCGCGCTGGCCTAC
>JBDTQC010000276.1:0-5294 GCA_039932405.1 Ideonella sp. | reverse complement strand
GATGGGCAATCCGCTGTTCGTCGACACCATGAACGCGATGGGCGGCAACGGCATCAGCATGGGCTACGGCGAGGTTTTTACCGCGCTGCAGACCGGCGTGATCGACGGTGCCGAGAACAACCCGCCGAGCTATTTCACCGCCAACCACTTCAAGGCCGGCGCCAAGTATTTCACCCAGACCAACCACTTGATCATCCCGGAAATCCTGGTGATGTCGAAGGTGTCGTGGGACAAGATGACCAAGGAAGACCAGGCGCTGTTCAAGAAGACTGCGCGCGAGGCGCAGATGGAACAGCGCGTTCTGTGGGACAAGGCGGTTGATGAGTACACAGCCAAGCTGAAGGCCGACGGCGTTGAGTTCATCCAGATCGACACCAAGCCGTTCTTCGACGCAACCGCCCCGGTGCGGGCGAAATACGGCGCGCAGTTTGCCGACCTGATGGCACGGATCGCGGCTGTCAAATAAGCGAGCACCCGACAGCTGCGAATCGTTTCGCAGCTGTCGATTGATTCTGGATTCGGGCACCGATCAGGTTGCCTGCCGTCCAGCCACAGCCCGTCTGCACGATCCGCTACCGCGAACAGGCGGCACCGGTGGGAGTGGGCGGCGATACCCCAACCGGCACCGGCGAGGTGACCCATCTTGGACAACTCATTTCTTCGGGCGATGGACAAGCTCTATCTGGCCTGCATCTGGATCGCGGGGATCGCGATCTTCTTCATGTCGCTGATCATTCCGTGGGGCGTCTTCACGCGCTATGTTCTCGGAACCGGATCCGCCTGGCCCGAGCCGATCGCGATCCTGCTGATGATGTCGTTCACTTTCATCGGTGCAGCGGCTGCCTATCGAGCCGGTGCGCACATCGCGGTGGGAATGCTCACCGAGCGCTTGCCGACTTCGCTGCAACGCAGCGGCGAGGTGCTGGTGCACCTTCTGATGTTGCTGGTCAGCGGCTTTGTCGCTTTCTACGGCACGCGGCTGTGCATCGAGACGATCAATCAGTCGATCGCCGAGTTGCCGTGGCTGCCGGTCGGCGTGACCTACGCAGCAATCCCGATCGGCAGTGCGGTCACGATCCTGTTCGTCCTCGAACACCTGTTCTTCGGCTCGCAGGCCGATCGACCGATTGTTCGCTATGAAGAACAAGACGCCGCTCTTCCAGATGCAGTCGAGGGAGTACTCTGATGGACATGCTCGTACTGCTTGGCAGTTTCCTGATCCTGATGGCGATCGGCATGCCGATCGCCTATGCACTGGGGCTCTCAGCGCTGGTCGGCGCGGTCTGGATCGATTTGCCGCTCGACGCGGTGATGATCCAGCTGGCATCGGGTGTCAACAAGTTTTCGTTGCTGGCAATTCCGTTCTTCGTGCTGGCCGGCGCCATCATGGCCGAAGGTGGCATGGCGCGGCGGCTGGTGGCTTTCGCGGGCGTGCTGGTCGGCTTCATCCAAGGTGGCCTGTCGTTGGTCAACATCATGGCCAGCACCTTTTTCGGGGCTATATCCGGATCCTCGGTGGCCGATACGGCGTCGATCGGATCGGTGCTGATCCCCGAGATGGAAAAGAAGGGTTACCCCCGTCCATTCGCAACCGCAGTGACAGTCAGCGGCTCGATCCAGGCAATCCTGATTCCGCCGAGCCACAACGCGGTGCTGTATTCGCTGGCGGCCGGCGGCACCATATCGATCGCCGCATTGTTCGTGGCCGGGATCGTGCCTGGTCTGGTGATGGGGCTGACCTTGGCAGCGCTGTGTCTGATCATTGCCAAGAAGGAAAACTATCCGAGAGGAGAAGTGATTCCGATGCGCCAGGCGGTAAAGATCTGCGTCGACGCCATGTGGGGAATGATGACGATGGTCATCATCCTGGGCGGCATCCTGTCGGGTGTGTTCACAGCCAATGAGTCAGCCTCGATCGCCGTGGTGTGGGCGTTTTGCGTGACGATGTTCGTCTACCGCGACTACAAGTGGAGCGACCTGCCGAAGCTCGTGCACCGCACGGTCAAGACCGTGACGATCGTGATGATCCTGATCGGCTTTGCGGCCTGTTTCGGCTATCTGATGACGCTGATGCAGATTCCGCTGAAGGTCACCAACTTCTTCACCAGCGTCTCCGACAACAAATACGTGATCCTGATGCTGATCAACATCATGCTGCTGATGCTGGGAACCTTGATGGACATGGCGCCGTTGATCCTGATCCTGACCCCGATCCTGTTGCCGGTGGTCAAGGCGTTGGGGGTCGATCCGGTGCACTTCGGCATGATCATGATGGTCAACCTCGGCATGGGCCTGATCACGCCGCCGGTGGGTTCGGTGCTGTTCGTCGGCGCGGCCGTTGCCAAGTTGAAGATGGGTGTTGTCGTCAAGGCGATGAAGCCGTTTTTCATCGCCTTGTTCATCGTGTTGATGATGGTGACCTACATGCCGTGGATGAGTTTGTGGTTGCCGCGTCTGCTCGGGTTATGACCCACCCCCGGAGCGCCTTGCGGCGCACCCCCTCAAGGGGGCAACACCAGCGGCCCGGCGGAGCCGGATCCGCGGTGTTCGCTGGATCGGAGCGGCTGGCTTGAATCGAGACCACCGCGTACATCGCGGTGGGGACTGGAAAACCTGAGGACTACCAAGATGACTTTGAACGAGACACCATTGGCGATGGGCAGTGGGGTGCGGGTGCCGTTCGAGGCGAGTGCGCGGTATCCGGATCCGGCGATCGAGGTGCTCGACGAGCGGTTCCTGAAGTTGCGCCTGTTCAGCGCCGGGGTCGAGCAACTGGCCAGCGGGCTGCGTTGGGGCGAGGGGCCGGTGTGGTTCGGTGATGGGCGTTATCTGCTGGTTTCGGATATTCCGAACAACCGCATCCTGCGCTGGGACGAGACCAGCGGGACCGTCAGCGTTTTCCGTCAGCCGTCGAATCATGCGAATGGGCACGCACGGGATGCTCAAGGCCGGCTGATCGGTTGCGAGCACCACACTCGGCGCATCACGCGCACCGAATACGACGGCAGCATCACGGTGCTGGCCGATCGCTTCAATGGCAAGCGGCTGAACTCGCCGAACGACATCGTCTGCCAGCGCAATGGCGCGATCTGGTTCACCGATCCGAGCTTCGGGATCATGGGTCATTGGGAAGGCGACCCGGCCGAGCCCGAGTTGCCCCATGCGGTGTACCGCCTCGATCCGCGCAATGGCGAATTGCAGCAGGTGATCACCGGCCTGGCTGCGCCCAACGGCCTGGCCTTTTCGCCTGACGAGACGATCCTCTATGTGGTTGAAAGCCGCGCCGAACCGCATCGCCTGATCTGGGCATGGGATGTTGGCGCCGACGGCAGCCTGTCGAACAAGCGCATGGCGATCGATGCCGACGGGCTTGGTGCATTCGACGGCATCAAGGTTGATGTGCAAGGCAATCTGTGGTGTGGCCTGGGCAGTACCGGTGCACCGGGCTCCGATCCGGCGGAACTCGACGGCGTGCGCGTATTCGACCCGACGGGCACGGCGCTTGGTCACATCCATTTGCCCGAACGTTGCGCCAACCTGTGTTTCGGTGGTGCAAAGAACAACCGCCTGTTCATGGCGAGCAGCCATTCGGTATACGCGTTGTTCGTCAATGTGCAGGGAGCGGTCTGACGCGACCTGGGCGCTGCCAGTCCACCCTTCTTAATTCGTTCGATCCATCCAATTTCAAAGGCAACCATGTCGGTCAAACAGAGATTATTCAAAGCTTCGATGCTTGTCGGGGCACTGGTGCTTCCCTTCGCTGCCGCTGCGCAAGACGCGTGGCCCACCAAGACGATCCGGATCATCGTTCCGTTCGCGGTCGGCGGCACGTCTGATTCATTGGCCCGCGTGCTCGGGCAGAAGTTGTCGGAGGATCTGAAGCAGACCGTCATCGTCGACAACAAGGCGGGTGCCGGCGGTGTGATTGGCGCCGATCAGGTCGCGAAATCGGCGCCGGATGGCTACACCTTGCTGCTCGGCACGATCTCGTCGAATGCCATCAATCCGGCGTTGCTGCCGAAGATGCCGTATGACGCGGGCAAGGATTTTGTGCCGGTATTTTTCATCGGCAACATCCCCAACGTGCTGCTGGTTGGTGCCAACCAGCCGTTCAAGTCGGTCAAGGACGTGATTGCCGCGGCGAAGGCCAAACCTGGCAGCTTGTCGTTCGGTAGCGCCGGTATCGGCAGTTCACAACATCTGTCGGGCGAAAAGTTCAAGCTCGACGCCAAGATCGATATCGTGCACGTGCCGTACAAGGGCAGTGCGCCATCGATGCAGGACTTGCTGGCCGGCCAGATTCCGATGAGTTTCGACACCGCGCTGGTTGCATTGCCACACATCAGCAATGGCAAGATACGGGCGCTGGCGGTTACCTCCGCGCGGCGCTCCAAGGTAATGCCGGATGTGCCGACGATCGCCGAGTCGGGTCTGCCCGGTTTCGATGTCGCGTCATGGCAGGCAATCTTTGCGCCTGCCGGCACGCCGCCCGCGATCGTCAAGCGTCTGAACGATTCGTTGACGAAGATCGTCGCCGAGACCCAGATTGCTGCGCGTCTCTATACGATGGGCGTTGAAAACGTTCCGATGACGCCGGCGCAATTTGCAGACTTCCAGCGCAAGGAGCTGACCAAGTGGGCCAAGATCGTCAAGGATGGCAACCTGAAACCCGAGTGAGGCTGTCGTGAAGCAATCGATCGAACGTGCGCCGCTGACCATCTCGATGCACGAGCGCGACAACGTCGCGATCGTCGCCAACGACGGCGGACTGCCAGCCGGCAGCGTGCTGGCATCGGGCCTGACGCTGCGTGAGCATGTTCCGCAAGGCCACAAGGTGTCTCTGGTCGATCTGCCGAAGGGTTCACCGGTGCGTCGCTACGATGTGACGATCGGCGAAACCCTGAGCGATGTGGCGGCGGGCAGCTGGGTCCACGAGCGGCTGCTGGCGATGCCGGAGGCGCGCTCGCTCGAAGGCCTGCCGATCTCGACCCAACTGCGCGAGCCGATGCCCCCGTTGGAAGGCTATACCTTCGAGGGCTACCGCAACCTGGACGGATCGGTCGGCACGCGCAACATCCTTGCCATCACGACCACGGTGCAGTGCGTGGCCGGCGTGGTCGACTTCGCCGTGCAGCGGATCAAGTCCGAGTTGCTGCCGAAATTTCCGCATGTCGACGACGTGATCGGGCTCGAGCACACCTATGGCTGTGGTGTCGCCATCGACGCGCCCGGCGCCGAAGTGCCGATCCGCACGCTGCGCAACATCAGCCTGAACCCGAACTTCGGCGGCGAGG
>JBDTQC010000275.1:0-5298 GCA_039932405.1 Ideonella sp. | reverse complement strand
GACGATCTTGATGGTTTTGCTGGGATAGCTTCGCTGCGCGTTGACGTGAAACGGCGCCAGCAAACAAGCCGAGAGCGCCAAGGTGAGAAATTTGAGCATGGTGATTTCCTTCTTTTGAAACAGAACAATGGGTTGCCGCTTTCCGCAATCCGGCCGATTCATCAACTGGGTGTGGCGCTTTGGCCCAAAATTCGCAGCCAATTCTGGCCAGCGATCTTCTGCAACTCGTCGGGCTTGAAACCCCGGCGTTGCAAGCCTTTCAGCAGTCCAGGAAAGTCGCGGCTGCTCTTGAACCAAGCCGGTTGATCGGGCCATCCCGGTTTCGATCGGGAGCCTTCGCCCAGATCGATTCCCTTGGTCCAGCGGCCGCTGCGCATCCATTCCACCACCTCGACCGGCTGGTTCACGCACAGGTCAGAGCCAAACCCGACATGGTCGATGCCCATCAGATCGACGGTTCGTGCCACCATGTCGCAAAAGCCATCCAATGTGCAGTCCCCACCGCCAGCCAGGTGATGGGGATACAGGCTCAAGCCGAGCAACCCGCCACTGCCGGCCAGTGCTCTCAGCAAATCGTCTGATTTATTGCGCAAGGCGCCGTGCCAGGCGGCAGGGTTCGCGTGTGACACGACAATCGGTCTGCCCGACAGCTCGATCGCTTGCAAAGTCGACCGCTCACCGCTGTGCGACATGTCGACAACCATGCCGACCCGATTCATTTCCTGGATCACTTCCCGGCCGAACCGGCTGACACCACCGTCGTTTTGTTCATAGCAGCCAGATGCCAGCACCGATTGGTTGTTGTAAGTCAATTGCATGAACAGGACTCCGAGTCGACGGAAGACCTCGACCAGGCCGATCTCCTCTTCAATCGGTGAGCAATGCTGAAACCCGAAGAAGACCCCGACCTTGCCATTGGCCTGCGCATCAAGCACATCTTGCGGACCTTGCACACGGGACAGCAGTTCGGGAAATGCTTCGAACCGTCGGTCCCACTCGGCGAGGCGCGTCAAGGTCTCCCTGGCGCTCTCCCAATAGGCGAGCGTGACATGCACCGCGTGGACGCCACCGGCACGCAAGTCCTCCAGGGTTTCCCGGTTCCAGCGGCAGTATTGAAGGCCGTCGACAAGCAGTGGCGAAGTGGTCATGGCGGTGAAAGCTCTTTCTGGAATCAAGTCAGGGCACGACTGAACTCTAGGCTTCGCCGCGATCCAAGGCAAGTTGAATTAAGATATTGAAAATTCAGTAAAACCTATCCAATTGAAGTATGCAGGAACCGTCGATTCGACAGCTCCGCCACTTTGTTCTGGTGGCCGAATGCGGAAGCTTCCGGGCGGCAGCCGAGCGCGCCTTCCGTTCTCAGTCTGCGATGACCTTGTCCATCCAGGAGTTGGAAAGCCTGCTCGGTGCCAGCCTGTTTCAGCCAGGAAGGCGTGCGCAACTGACTGATTTCGGAAAGTCATGCCTGCCCATCGCCCGCGACATGGTTGAACGGTTCTCGGAGCAGACGTCACGCCTGCACAGCGTCAGCTCGGCGGTCACGGTGACGATGGCTGTGCTGCCGTCATTTGCCTCGCGGTGGCTGGCGGGGTTTCTCGACCTTTTCACGATGCGTCATCCCGAGATTGCCTTGCGGGTGCTGGACGACAACAGCCGCAACGTGGAAGACATGGTCATTGGTGGGCGCGTCGACATCGGCATCGTCAGCATGAGCGCGCTTGATCGCCGGCTCGTCGCAAAGGTTCTGATCAAGGACGAGTTCGGGCTGGTCTGCAACAAGGATCATCCGCTGGCCGCGAACAAGACACTTGCATGGCGTACCGTTCAAGACCACCAAGTACTCGGCAACCTGACCCACCAACTCCTGGCAGGCACTTCAGCGGCGCGCTTCGTTCAGGAACCGCAGCTGTTCGTATCGAACATGACGTCCTTGCTCGCCTTGATCTCCAAAGGGAACTGGGTATCTCCTCTACCCGTACTGGCTGTGCCGATGCACTCGCCTGACGTGGTGGCGATTCCGCTTCGCCGCCCGAGAGTGACGCGCCAGATTGGCATGATCAGACTCAAGGGGAAGCCAGTGGAACCTGCCGTTGCCGCTGTCGAGTCGATCGTCTCGGAAATTGTGCAAGGAATTGCCTGAAAAGCGCTTCCGTTCGAAGAGCGTTCAACAACGTTGCGCCCGCAAACGGCATGCGCATGCCGGTGGCAACGGACTGAGTCGGGAACCTGTCCGCTAACTCAGGTGCCCTCGCCGTCGGGCTTTGCAGAGTCTGTCAAACAGCCGCAACCACTGTGATCTCCACCAGCAGGCTGTCGGACGCCAGTGTCGCCTGCACCGTGGTACGCGCTGGCGCTGCACCCTGAGGAACCCAGGCGTCCCATGCGCCGTTCATGGCGGCGAAGTCGCCGATGTTCCGCAGGTGGATCAATGCCGTCAGCAATTTCGACTTGTCGGTGCCGGCTTCCGCAAGCAAGGCATCGATTCGACGCAGTACTTCGTTCGTCTGGCCTGTTACGTCGCCGATATCCGTTCCGCCGGAGGTCTGGCCGCACAGGTAGACCAGGTCACCATGGCGAACAATCTTGCTCATGCGGGAGGTGGTGTGGGTGCGTGCAATTTCGGTTTTCATGTCTTTCCTTCGTGAGTGTTGTCCGCCGCCTTGGCAGCCAGCCGATTGGATTTGCATTGTGCCAACGCTCACTGGTCTCTGCGGCGGCACGACCAGTTCAGATAGTGCATTCGTCCAGCCGACGCGGTAGCGTCTACAGTGGACTGCGCTCTCAAGCTGCGTTTCAACCCACTGTCAGTCTCGAATAGCTGGTCCCAGCGACTGCGGCGGGTCCTTCGACGCCGCAGTTGTCGTCGTTGGCCAGACATACCAGCCACTGCCCATCGATCCCTTGCCCTTGTCCTGGCTTCATCCAGGGCAAGGGTCGATGCTGCGGCTGTCGCCTGCCCACCACCTGGCCGTCCGTTCGAATCGTCGCCAGCCAGGTCTTGAGTCCCACCGGACCGCCAGCCTGCTCATCGCTCAGCGCCAAAACGGTGATGCGCTGACTGGCATCCATTTCTGCCTCGCTGTGAATCGTACAGACCCAGCGCGAGATGTTGACGAGGGCCGGGCGCATTCTGAAGCTCCAGGGTGTCGGCTCGCGCAGGAGTCGATCGTAGGCCTCACTTTCCAGTACATCCGCATCGCGCAGGCCATACATCGTGAGGTAGCGCGGCATGGTGGGCACAGGCGACGCCCGAAGATAACGCCGGGCCCACAGGATGCCGGGGACGTTGAGCCGTTCGGGAACGTGTTCCCGGCCGTGCCAGTCGTTGTATTCGGCGTCGAGTGCCGGGTCGACATCGTTCCACAGCGCCAGCAGGGCGCCCACCAGCCCCGGCCCGGACACTTCGGCTTGATGACAGTGACGGGCCGCGTCGATCTTGCGCAATGCTTTCATGTCGTAATTTTGTCGGTTGATGCTCTGGGCGCCGGTGACCGCCAGCAGCTTGATCTTGCCATCCTGCACCAGTGGCAAGAGCGCGGGTGCAACGGTCAGCAGCAGCTGAACATCGCCAGCAACGATCGCCATTGCTGCCGCGGGCGAGCCCTTGTACGGCACATGCACTGCTTTCAGATTCGCCGCGGCGAGGAACCATTCCACGACAGATGCGACGAGCTGCCGGCGCCGACCGACGCGTAGCTGAGCTTGTCGCCCTGGGTCCTGGCCCAGGCGACAAACGCCTTCAGGTCCTTCAGCGGCAGCTTGTCGCTCATGGCTCTGACAATGGTGTCCAGCGGGCACCGCTGCACCCAGGCATCGGAGGTCCAGCACACCATGCACGGTGCTGGTCTCGTAGCAGATTCTTGGGCTGGGCCAATACCGACCCCTGGCTCGATCCGTTCGAGCGCGGCATCGAGTCGATCTTCGGCTCGATGGAACGGCGGGTACGCGATGCGATGAACGGGACCACGCCGATGCACAGCCAATGAAGGCCAGACCTTCGCTGCGCGGGCCGGGTGCAGTGACTCGTTCTGGGTTGGATGGCGTATTCGGAATGGCGCAAATGCCCCGAGTCTTGCAAATGGACAAAGGCCTCCGCCTGGAACTTCCGCTTCGCCGGCTTGAGTGGCCCGCGAAGCGCCGGCGATCGATGTCATCAGGTCAAGGCTGAAGCCCGTCATCGCACCTGACTGCACCGGCGCGCTTGCACTACTGCGTTACTGCAGCGCGAAGCAATCGCGGATGGCCTGCGGAGACGCCTGGTTCGCGAGCAGCATCGTCAACAGCATGCGGGCCTTGGCCGAGCTGAGGTTGCCGCAGGGGATGACACCCCGTCCTATGATGTCGATCTCCGATCCCGCGAAGCCGTAGGTACGGGTGCACACGCGCCCACCCCGCACACGCGTCGCGAGCACCACCGGCATCTGCTCGACAAGCCGGCTCACCGCGTCCACGGCAGCAGCAGGAATGTGGCCCGCGCCCATCCCTTCAACCACTGCTCCGGCGTAGCCCAGCGCCGCCAGAGATGCCAGCTGGCGGCCGTCTTCGCCCAGCCCGAGCGGCATGAGCGCCACCTCGCAGGGACCACGTACCTCAGGCGCGAAGATCCACGCAGACCTGGGCTGCGACAACGTGCTGTGCACCTGGCCCTCGACAACGCTGCCGATGGGTCCGCCAGCTGGCGAGGCGAAGGCCGAAGCAAGCGTCGTATGAAACTTCTGCACCCACTGCGCCGCGTGAATCTCGTCGTTCAGCACGGCCACCACACCCTTGCCCTGCATCACCGGGCTGCCGGCGGTGACGATCGCGGCGAGCAGATTGGCCGGGCCATCTGCACCCGGGCTTTGCGGGCCTCGCATGGCGCCGGTGACGACGACGGGTTGCGGCGAGCGATGCAGCATGTCCAGCACGAAGGCTGTTTCCTCAATCGTGTCGGTGCCTTGCACGACCACGGCGCCATCCATGCCGGCATCGAACTGGTCGCGCAACAGGCGCGCCAGCTCATAGAGGTGAGGCAGCGTCAGCGACGCGCCCGGGAGACCGAAAAGCGTGGTGGTGCTGAGCTGCGCCACTCGTTCGAGCTGCGGCATTCCCTCGATCAACTGGTTGGCGTCGAGGGTAGGGACGATGCCGGCGGCCGCACCCGGACCGGTCGCCGACGTCATCGTGATCGTCCCGCCCAGCGAGACCACCAGCACGCGCGGCAGGCTCACCGGACTAGCCTGCGTGTTGCGCCCTGCGGGATCCGCGCTTGGGAGCGGCCCGGCGCGCTCACTGGTGTACCTTCACGCTGCGCGCTAC
>JBDTQC010000274.1:0-5314 GCA_039932405.1 Ideonella sp. | reverse complement strand
TTCGTGGTCAGTCGGCTCGACTACCTTTCGCCCGACCAAATGAATCGAATCTCAATATATCATATATCAATCGCATCACTTCCGTGACGCGTCATCGGGGCTGGGCAGCCGGCGCAGGCTGGCCAGGGTTTCGACGCAGGTGCGGGCGGCCTCGATTCCTTTCGAGACGAGGTGCTCTGCAAAGAACTGCCGATGCGCATCGTGCTCATGGAAGTCGCGCGGGGTGAGCACGACCGAGAAGACGGGCGTGTCGGTATCCAGCTGGACCCGCATCAGGCCATCGATCACCGCCGACGCGACGAATTCGTGCCGATAAATGCCACCATCGACGATCAGGCCGCACGCAATGATGGCGTCGTAGCGGCCCGATCGGGCGAGTCGCATCGCGTGCAGCGGGATCTCGAAGGCTCCGGGCACCTCGAAGTGATCGATGTCGTCAGGTGGGGCAGTGGCTCGGCCGAGTTCGGCACGAACGGCGTCGGTCGCGTTGGCGACGATTTCACGGTGCCAACCCGACGAAACGATGGCCACGCGAACGCGCTGCAGGTGTGGCTGGGAATGCGCTTGAACGGAAGTCTGATTCATGGAAGTTCTCATCGAGAGTGGTACCAGAATCAGGGCGCACGCAAACCCGAAGTCGACACGTGAACGTGCCGACGCCGAGGCTGCGCGATCTCTTTCATCCGGACTGTGACCGTCGGCTCTGGCATCGCACCAGATCTGCTGACCCCAACCCGGCGCGGGGCCAAGTCGGGCGCTCGCGGGCTCCTGCAGTTGCCCGCAGATACCGCCGGTGGGGAGTTGCACCCCGCCCTGAGAACGCTGTCAGCCGCAAACGGCTGAGCCGCACATTCTAGGCGTCGCGTCGCGGCTCAAGCCGGCCCACGCCAACGCTGAATCGCCAGCGCCAGCGCACCGGCAACCACACCCCAGAAGGCAGAGCCGACGCCCCAAAGCACCAGACCGCTGACCGTGACCAGGAAGGTGATCAGCGCCGCTTCCCGGCTGCGTTCATCTTTCATCGCCACAGCCAGGCCCGAGCCGATGGTGCCGAGCAGCGCAAAACCCGCCACCGCGAGCACCAGCGCTTTCGGCAGCGCCGCAATCAGGCCGACGACCGCGCCGCCGAGCAACGCCACCATGATGTAGAAGACGCCCGCCATCACCGCGGCCATGTAGCGGCGCGACGGATCTTCGTGCGCCTCGCGCCCCATGCAGATGGCCGCGGTGATCGCAGCCAGGTTCAGCGCGTAGGCACCGAACGGCGCCAGCAGCAGCGTGGCGATGCCGGTCACTGTGATGACCGGCGATACCGGCGTCTGATAACCGGCCGCGCGCTGCGCGGCCACGCCCGGCAGATTCTGCGAAGCCATGGTCACGATGAACAGCGGCAGCGCGATACCGATCGTCGGCGCCAGGCTGAAAACCGGCGTCGTCCATACCGGAACGGCCCATTGCCAATCGATGCCGCCGAGCGACAGTCGGCCTTGAGCTGCCGCCAGCAAAGTGCCCAAGCCCAACACGCCCGGCACGGCGTAGCGTGGCCACCAGCGACGACCTGCCAGGTAGGCCAAGCCCATCGGGGCCACCAGCGCGAAATCGGTGCCGAGCGCCAGAAACGCATCGATCGCGAAGCGCGCCAGAACCCCCGCCAGCAAAGCGGCTGCCAGACCCAGCGGAATGCGGCTCATGATGCGTTCGAACAAGCCGCTGGCACCAGCCAGGATGATCAGCACCGCGCAGCAGATGAAGGCGCCGACCGCCTCGGCCATCGGTACGCCGACGCCGGCCGTGACCAGCAGCGCCGCGCCGGGCGTGGACCAGGCCGTCAACACCGGTTCACGCCGCCACAGGCTCAGGCCGATGCTGGTCATACCCATGCCCAGGCCAAGCGCCCAGACCCACGATGCGGTCTGGCCGGGCGTCGCGCCGAGTGCTGCAGCGGCCTGGAAGACGATCACCACCGAACTCGTAAAACCGACCAGCACCGCGACGAAGCCGGCAACAACCGTTGAAAGCGACAGATCGGCCATCCAGCGCATCGGCCCGGCTCCTGCAAAAGACCGCAAGCATAAGCGGCCACAGCGCGCGCAGGCAGCCCAGCGACACAACATCGGCATCGGTGAGTTTCTTGCCCAATCGACCGAGTTGCTTCGCCCGCTTGCAGGTAAAGTGCAGATCAGCTTTTCCAGCGAGGATCAACCGATGGCAAAAAAACGAGTGGTCAGCCAGTTCGGCATGGGCACGTCCATCCGCAGCCGCAACTACACCGAGGCCGCCGCACGTGCGATCCGCGATGCCCTGTGGCACAACTCGCTGAACGTGGCCGATGCGTTCGGCTTTGCGCGCGAAGCGATGATCATCGATGTCGAGATCGGTGTGCAGCAACCCGAATCGGTCGACTGCGACGCCTTGCTGAAGATCTTTCCGTATGGCCAGCCGGCGATCAAGGTCGTCAAGGGCGGGCTCGATATTCCGCGGCGCGACAAGGACGGCTTCAGCGTCGTCGCCAATGCGGCGATCGTGGTGTCATTCGACATGGAGCCGGCGCGATGAACGACCAGGCGAGCGCTGAAAAACGCATCATCCTCGAGATGGGCACCGGCAACGACTTGTACGGCCTCGACTACACCAAGGCCGCCATCCGCGCCGTGCACGATGCCTTGCACCATTCATCGATCGTGCTGTTCAAGTCACTCGGCTACGACCACAACGACATGCGGGTGCAAGTGACGATCGGCGTGCAGGAGCCCGGCCAGGTCGATTGCGTGGCCGTTGCCGCTGAATTGCCGCGCGGGCGTGCTGAAGTCACTGCGGTGTTTGGCGGACTTAACGTCGTCGACCCCGAGCAGCAGACCACGCATGTGATCGCAGTGGCGGCGGTGGAGGCGTTTCTGCCGATCGATGCGGATGACTGGCGGTTGAGCAGTGGCGGTTGAGCGGCGGCGGTTGACCGCGACAGCCAACGCGACAATCGCGCCTGAAAGCGATCCTACTCAATTCGAATTCTGATTTTGAATTCTGTAGGAGCGCCTTCAGGCGCGATTCGTGCCGGCTGCTGATCCAGATACCGCTCGACCAGCCGCGTCCAATGCGGAACTCGGCCTGCGGCGGAAGTCGGCGTGTATATCGCGCGACTGCGGCGCGACTGCGGCTAAAACAGCCTGAGCCGATAGGGAGGCGGCAGAGCGGCGCCGTGCGGCTCCACTCTTGCTGCAGTCATTCGGCTTCGGTGAAGCGCCGCCACCCAGCCCATCAAGGCACTGGCGTGAGCGCGGGCAAGCCGAGCTGCGCGAACAACGCATTGGTGGCCACCAGGTTCAAGCGCGCAGCCGGGGCAGCGGTGCCGGTCGGGTTCTTGTAGCCGTAGTAGACCTTGCCCCCGCGCTCGACGAAGACGCGGGTGGAGCCCGTTTGCAGTGCCAGCGTCGGCAGGCCGGTGAAGCTCATCGTGCGCGCGTCGCCCAATGTCTCGATGCGGTAGGTGCCGCCACCGATGCGGTCGCAGTTACGGTTCGAGCCGTCGACTGCGCGCTGCAGGCAACTGTAGTAGTTGACCGCATTCGAGCCGGCGACGAAGGCAACCTTCACCACCGCATTGCTGCTGAAGTAACCGCCGGTGCCCGCCGGAGGCGTCTGCGCATTGGCAACGGTGCCGAGGCTCACCGTGCTGTTGCTCCACCAGTCGTTGCGCTCGCCGCTCGTCCCTGTGGCATTGCTGTTGGGTTTGACCTTGCAGGGCGTCCCCGGACTGCGCGCGACCAGTTCCTCCAGGTTGGCCACGGGGGCATAGACGGCCGGCAGGTTGCACGCCGGAGTGCCCCCGCTTCTCGCATCGCCTCCTGCCGCCACTTCGGGCGGATACACCGAAACGATGCCTGAAGCGCGCACGTCATAGCTCACGCCCGAGCTCAGCGGCGTGCTCGTCTGGTAGGCCAGCGTGGACCCTGCGGGCAAAGTGGCGGTGCCGAGCAGACCGAGGTCGGCAGGACCGAACTCGGAGTAGCTCACGCCTCCCGAGCTGCCGGGTACCTGGCGAATCGACTCGACCACGCTGCGCATCGTTCGCCCGGAAACGTCGACCCGGCTGCGGGTGCGGGTTCCGGCCTCGTAACCGCAGTAGACGTAGTCGGCGCGTCCGGCCGAGTCGTCAGGCGTGGTGCTGTTGCGGGTACCCAAGGGACAGGTGATCCAGGCTGCGCCACTCCAGTGCACGTCGCCCTGGCGGTCAGGCGACGAGCCAGCGCCCCATGCCGTCACCTGGCCAGCAACGTTCTGCGTGCGGAGCTCGTAATAGTGCCGCAAGCCAGCAGCATCGATCGTCGCGTCGGACGCGGTCAAGAGGTAAGCACGGAAGTTCCAATTGTTGGCATCGGTGAAGCGAAGCGCCAACAGACTGGCGCCCGGCTCCGGCGTGTCCGGGGTCGCATCGGCGGGCAATTTGGCGACACCGATCAGCAGAGCAGCGCTGTCCGCACTCAAACCGGTGGACGACGCCGCCAGCCGCTGGCCTGCGGCAACCAGCGCGGCTTCGCGCGCGGTGCCCGACACCGCATCGGCGATCGCGGGCTCACCCGCTGCAGCAGCCACCGTCGGCAAGATTCCCAGCACGGCACCCAGCGCCGCGCGCTGCACATCGGCAGCGGTGATGGGCGAGCCAAACGCGTCAGGCTTCAGTACCACCGACTCGAGTGCAGTCACCTGACCCATCAGCGTCTTGGTGCTCAGGCGGGCCAAGGTGGCAGCCTGGATCGACCCCGCGCTGAGATCGGCGGTGAAATCAGCCAGCGGCGAAACGGTCAACCCGGCCTGCGTGGCCACAAAAGCGCTGGCGTCGGCGAGCGACTGCCCGTTGGTGTCCATCGCCGATTGCACCAGCGTCGTCAACACACTGACGAAGACCTGCTGCGTTCCATCCACCCCCGACGCCGGTGCGACCAGCTGCAGCGCCGTGCCGATGGCCGCGCCGGTGTCCTTGTCGATCGCGCTGGCGGGAACCACCGCGATCACGCGGTGCTTGCCGGCTGCGGCCATGTCAACCCCGAAGCTGTAACGGCCATCGGAATCGGTAGAAGCAGTGGCCGGCTCCCCGGCATCGCAGGCGGCGTTGTCGTTCAGGTCGTAGCAGACCTGGACCCCGGCCAGTGGGCCGTCGGCCACCCGGCCGCTGATGGTGGCAAGCGCCACAGCAGGCGCGCTCGCCGCCGGGACGGGCAACGGAGCGGCCGACTGATCGGCGCCGTCGCTGCCACTGCCGCCGCCACAAGCTGCGAGGGTGGCGACGATGCTCATCAGGGCGGTGAGTGCGAAGGGA
>JBDTQC010000273.1:0-5321 GCA_039932405.1 Ideonella sp. | reverse complement strand
ACCACCAAGGCGCAGCGCAAGCTGTTCTTCAACCTGCGCTCGATGAAGCAGAGCCTGAAAAGCGATGCGATCGACGCTGACACGCACCGCAATACGCTGACTCAGACCGAGGTCGACAGCGTTGCCGCGAAGCTGAACGTCAAACGCGAAGAGGTGCTCGAGATGGAAACGCGGCTGTCGGGCGGCGATGTGGCACTCGAGCCGCAGAGCGACGACTCCGAAGATTCGTATGCGCCGATCGCCTATCTGGCGGACAGCCATCACGAACCGACGCAAGTGATCGAATCGCAGCATCGCGACTGGATGGCGAGCGATGGCATCGCGATGGCGCTCGACGCACTGGATGATCGCAGCCGTCGCATCGTCGAAGAGCGCTGGCTGAAGGTCAACGACGACAGCAGCGGCGGCATGACGCTACACGATCTGGCCAGCGAATACGGCGTCAGCGCCGAGCGCATTCGTCAGATCGAGGTGGCTGCGATGAAGAAGATGCGCAAGGCGCTTGCGGCGTCAGCTTGACGACCTTGCACTGATCGAAGAACCCGGCCGGCAAGCTTTGTCCGCCGGGTTTTTTATTGGAACCCCGTCTTCAGGCGGTCAACAGGGCTTTCAGATCACTGGCCAGGGCGTCGGCACCGCCGCCATAGCGCACGAACAAGCGCACGTGGCCGGCCGTATCGAAAATATAGGAGCCGGCGGTGTGATCCACGGTATAGCTGCCCTCTGATTTGCCCGGCACCTGGGCAAAAAATACCTTGAACTCCTTGGCCAGCGCGGCCGTTTCTTCAGGCGTTCCGCGCAGCGCGATGAAGCTCGGATCGAAGCTCGACATGTAGGCCTTGAGGATCTCCGGCGTATCGCGCGCGGGATCGACGGTCACGAAAATGCCCTGCACCTTGCTGGCGTCCGCACCGAGCGATTGCTTGACTTGTGCCAATTCGGCCATCGTCGTCGGGCACACGTCCGGGCAGTGGGTATAGCCAAAAAACACCACCACCAGCTTGCCCTTGAATTCGTCGAGGCTGCGCGGCTTGCCGTCGATATCGGTGATGTCGAGCCGACGCGCATAGTCGGCTCCGGTGATATCGACCCCCTTGAACGAAGCGGACTTGGCGCCGCCCAGGCCCAGGCGGTCGCAGCCGACAAGCCCCAGACTCGCGGCAAGCGGGAGGACGAGCAGGTGTCGACGGGCGACCAACGCGCCCAGGGCAACGATCGGAGGGGTTGTCTTGTTCAAAGCAGCGGATTGATGTAGTGGTCGACCAGCAGCGCTGCAAACAACAACGCCAGGTGAACGATCGAGAACTTGAAGGTGGCGCGCGCCAGTTGATCAGAGTAGTTGCGCCACAAGCGCCAGGCATAACCTGAGAACATGCCACCCAGGGTCAATGCGGCAGCCAGGTAGATCGGGCCGCTCATCCCGGTCACGAAAGGCAGCAGGGTCGCCGCAAACAGGATCAACGTATAGAGAAGAACCTGCAGGCGGGTAAATTCCGAGCCATGCGTGACCGGCAACATCGGCAGGCCGGCACGCCGGTAATCCTCGACCCGGTACAGGGCGAGCGCCCAGAAATGCGGCGGCGTCCAGAGAAAGATGATCAGGCACAACATCAGAGCCTCGGGTCCGACCTCGCCGCGCATCGCGGCCCAGCCCAGCACCGGAGGCATCGCCCCGGAAGCGCCGCCGATGACGATGTTCTGCGGGGTGGAAGGTTTCAGCAGAACCGTATAGACCATCGCATAGCCGATGAAGGTTGCGAACGTGAGCCACATCGTCAGCGGATTGACCCAAAGGAAAAGCACCGCGCTGCCTGCCACGCAAAGGGTCGCCGAAAACGTCAGTGTCCAGGCGTCGGACAATTCGCCTTTGGCTGTCGGTCGCCAGGCGGTGCGCGCCATCTTGGCGTCGATGCGCTGCTCGACCAGGCAATTGAACGCGGCGGCGGCCGCAGCCACCAGCCAGATGCCGATCGTCGCCGCAATCAGCCGCGGCCAATCGGGCCAGCCGGGCACCGCCAGCAACATGCCGATGACAGCGCAGAAGACGATCAACTGAACCACTCGAGGCTTGGTCAGCGCGTAATACTGGCGCAGACGCGGAAGCCGCGAGCCGGTGCTGATGGTGGAGGTGAGGGATTCGGCCATGAATTCGGGGGCGGCCATCATTTTACGAGGTGGACATCGCCGAGCGCCCGCCCTGCCGATGCCGCAGCATGGCTAACCTCGCCGATCGGGATCCCGACTTCGCCCTGCAAACTGCGGATCCAGGCAACCGTCAGCGCAGTGACCAGCGCCGCAGCCCCGCCGGTGTGGGCAAGTGCGGCGGCCAACGGCCAATCGAGCACCACATTGCTCAGACCGCTGGCAAACTGCCACGCCGCCAGCGCGGTGAGCACGCGTGCCCATCCGCGCGAGCGATGGCTTCCTTCGGTCCACAGGCGCCAGACCAGTACAGCCAAAGCCGCAAAAACGACGAGCGCTCCGATTCGGTGAACCATGTGGATCGCTGTCAGGGCTTGAAAAGGCAGAAAGCCGCCATCGCGACCCATACCCAACGGACGAAGCAGCGCAAAGCCATGCTCGAAATCCATCTGCGGCCACCACTGTCCCTGGCAACTCGGGAAATCGCGGCACGCCAGCACCGCATAGTTGGTGCTCACCCATCCGCCCAGCGCAGCCTGGACCACGACCAGCAGCAGCAACGCGCCAAGGCCGCGACGCAGTGTCGGCGCGAGCGGCCAGGGTCTGGGCTGGTAACCCTGACTCTGGACTGCGAGCAGCATCAGCAGGCCCAGACCACCGAGCAGGTGCAAGGTGACGATGGCCGGATACAGTTTCATCGTCACCGTCAATGCGCCAAAGGCACCTTGTGTGCACACCCAGAGCAGCGTCAGCGTGGCCCACCATGGTGACACCGGCAAGCGTCTGCGCCGCGCCGCCAGCCAGCTTGCCACGGCCAGCACCACGATCAACAGACCGACGCCGGTCGCGAGGTAGCGGTGAACCATTTCGACCCAGGCCTTGCCATGCGTGACCGGCCCTGTCGGCATCGCCATCTGGGCCGCATCGATGTGCTGGCTGGCTCCAAATGGGCTGACGCTGCCATAACAACCCGGCCAGTCCGGACAACCCAGACCGGAGTCGGTGAGCCGAGTGAATGCGCCGAACAACACCAGATCGAAGGTCAGGAACAGCGCCAGCACGCTCAAGCCGAACAACCTGCTGTGCGCGTCACCATGCCGGTGGCGGATCCAAACCCAGGCCAGCGGCCCGAGCGCGACGACGCCGCCAACCACAACGATCTGCAGCAGCGGGGAAAGATCGACCAGTGAAGGCGTCGTCATGGGCTCGGCCAGTCAGCGACCGGGCTGGTCCCACGAAGCGGCCGCTCGCAGCAGGCGCTCCATGTCGCTCTTGAATTTGGCGGGATCCGGGTCGACCGGTGCACGCATCATCCACCGACCCATCGGATCGACCAGGTAGACATGCTCTTCGAGCGAATGCCCGGCGGCCGGCGCCAGCCACTTCGACACCGAAGGGGCCGTCGTCAAGAGCGCCTGTGCCCCGGTTGCCGCAAGCAGCGCGGCGGCGGGCTTGCTGGAATCGGTGACCAGCCAGACCTTGTCGACCCGTTCTTTCTCCCGACCCAGCGTTTCGCGCAACTGCCGCATCAACACCAGATTGCGGCCGCACCGATCGTTGCATGCGGCGGCTGCGACCGTAACCAGCAACCATTGGCCATGCAGACTGCGGGCCGCGACCGGGAGCCCGCCGACATCTGTCAGCGGCAGATCATCAGGAATCTCGCGCGGTGGGGTGATCAACTCGACATAGTTGGTTCGCGACTGCGGGCGGACGACGTAGAAGGCGAAATACGAAGCCAGCACCGGCGCAGCACAGACAGCCAGCACCGCGAACATCTGCCATCGCCCGCCGGCTGTCTTCCGAGGACTGTCGATCTGGGGCGCCGGCAGTCGATGAACCGTCATCTCAAGTGGCGAACTGGCGGGCAAGTCAGACTGTTTCACGTTCGGCAAGGCGTCTCGGGCGAAGGATCTGAAACCACGCATACAGGCCGATGACGACCGTGCAAATGGCAAACCACTGGAATGCGTAGCCGTAATGTTTCTGGATATCGGCCGCTGGCACAGCCCAGTGCCGGACCAGGCCATCGGGCCCGCTGGACGGATTTTCGGTTTCCAGCACCGTCATCGGCAGCACCGGTTGCGCCAATGCGCGTGCCGATGCAGCCAAGTCGAGATTTTGCCGGATCGGCCCGCCGCCATCGGCCCCCAGCTCGAACAGCCGCGCTGGCGGGGGGGCAACCCGACCGATCACCTCGACCGTTCCGGCCGGAGTCGGAACGTCGGGCAGCCGGGTTCGAACGTCGTTGTCGCGCACAACCCAGCCGCGCTGGATCCAGATCAGGGGGCCCGAAGGCGTCGACGCCACGCCCGCATCGGCCGCTGACTGCAGCCGCATCGGCGTCAGCACGAAAAACCCGGGTCGGGCGTCCATTTGCCGGTTGTCCAGGAAAACCGTCGCGGCACCGATCCAGACCCCTCGCAGCGTGATCCGGCGTTGGTACTGGGCCGCTGCCGCTGCCGGACTGTGGGCAAGCTCTGCCGGCAGCAACGGGGGCAATGCCGAGCGCTCGTGCAGCTCGTCTTGGAGTGCTTGCTTTTGCGCCGCCCTGTCGAGCTGCCAGATGCCAAGCCGAAATGTCAGAGCGGCACACACCAGCGCCGCCAACAGCACAAGCACTGCGCGCGCGCGGCTGCGTCGGATCGGCTGCGACAAAGCCTTCGGGTGGGCGTTCATCGACTGCGGCCGATAATCCTGTCCCATGAAAATACTGGTTGCACTTGCATTCGCGGGGATTCTCGCTGCGCTGGCCTACGCTGGGGTGTCGATGATCAAGGACAGCAGCAATGGCAAGACCAAGAAGCCGAACATGATGCGGGCACTGGCGGTGCGGGTCGGCCTGTCGGTAATGCTGTTCGTATGCCTGTTGCTGAGCTACAAGATGGGTTGGATCAGTCCGACCGGCATCCCTTTGAAATAAGCCCGATCTACCCGTGGTGCAGGCTGGCCGCCGCGGTCCATCGGCCCGGCGGTTCAGTTCAAGACGTGCGCTCAAGCGAACGTCGCGACAACACACCCAGTTGTCGCTCCTACAGCCAATAGACAACCACGTACAGGCCAAGCCAGACCACGTCGACGAAGTGCCAGTACCAGGCCGCTCCTTCGAAACCGAAATGACGTTCGGGTGTGAAGTGGCCCTTTTGCAAGCGCAGCGTGATGAACAGCAGCATCAGCAT
>JBDTQC010000272.1:0-5323 GCA_039932405.1 Ideonella sp. | reverse complement strand
CTGCGGCCGGTCGAGCAGGATCTGGCTGGCCACGGCGTCAAGACCTTGGTGATCGTTCCCGATGGGTCGCTGCGCCTGGTTGCCGTCGGCGCCTTTCACGACGGCAGCCGCTTCGCCATCGAAAAATATGCGATCGCCACGTCCCCCGGCATGAGCATGACCAACACCGAGCGCAATGTACCGATCGACGGTGTGTTGCTGGCCGGGTTGTCGACGCCCGGATCGGTGGTCGACAAGCTCAGCAGGGGTGCGGTTTCGCAGCTATTGGGACCGCTGGCGGCCAATCAATTCGGTCCGCCAACCTTGCTGGCCAGCCGTTCGGTGCGCTCGATGCGGGGGGCCGCCGTCGCTCTGGCCGACGCGCCGAACGACGCCGCGTCGCGCAGCGCGGCACTGCGCGACGCCTTGTCACTGCCAGGTGTCGGCAAGGAAGTCATGGAAATCGGCAAGGTGGCGGGCGGCACCCGTTTGCTCGATCAGGCGTTCACGATCGACAACTTCCGTCGCGAAGCGGAGTCGGGCCGTTACAGCGTCATTCACCTGGCCTCGCATGGCGTTTTTGGTGGTCGCTCGGACGCGACCTATCTGCTGGCCTACGACGACTTGCTGACGCTCGACCGCCTGCAGTCGCTGTTGCGCTCCGACACCTTCCGTCGCAAGCCGATCGAACTGCTGAGCTTGTCTGCGTGCGAGACCGCCGAGGGCGACGAACGGTCGCCGCTCGGCCTGTCCGGCGCTGCGATCAAGGCGCGAGCGCGTTCGGTGATGGGCTCGCTGTGGCCGGTCTCCGATGATGCGGCGGTTGACCTGATGACAAGTTTCTACCGTGGCCTGATCCAGCAACACCTGAGCAAGGCGCAGGCCTTGCAGCAATCGCAGATCGAACTGCTGCACAAGCCCGGTTTTGCCCATCCGTTTTATTGGGCGCCATTCATCCTGATCGGCAACTGGTTCTGACTGGATCGCCCCATGCCTCGCGCTGAACGAACGCTGCACCGGCCCCGCCTGCATCAGATCTGTCTGGCGGCCGCGCTCTGCTGTCTGACGGGTGGACAAGCGCTGGCACAGATCGCAACCGATGGCAGCCTGGGAATGGCCGCGCAGAGCCTGGCTGGTCCGGCCTATTCGATTCCGCAGAGCCTGGGCCGCTTGTCTGGCGCCAACTTGTTCCACAGTTTTCAGACCTTCAATATCGGCAGTGGCGAATCGGCGACTTTTACAACGGCAACTTCAGGCATTGCCAACGTCATCAGCCGAGTCACTGGCGGCAGTCTGTCGCAGATCAATGGGCAACTCAGGCTCACTGCAGTCGATGGCACGCCGGGATTTTTCTTCATCAACCCGGCGGGCGTCACGTTTGGTGCGGGTGCAGCAGTGGATGTGCCGGGTGCGTTTCATGTCGGCACCGCCGACTATGTGGCTTTTCCGGATGGGCGCTTCCACGCCGATCTGAAGCAAACCAGCAGTTTCTCGAGCGCCGCGCCGCAAGCCTTCGGTTTTCTCGGCAGCAGCCGCGTCGCGATCGAACTACGTGACGGCGCCGCAGTTGCCTCGACGCGCGGCCAGTCGATCGGTTTGACGGCAGGCGATATCCTGATCGACAACGCCACTGTTGCAACAGCGGGCGGCAAGATCCGCCTGATCGCCGTGGGCGTGCAGGCCGGTGATGTGTCATTTGATGGTGCGCCAGCTCCAGTTGCCGGCAATCTGACCCTGCTGGGCGACGCCGCAATCCTGTCGGCTTCGCGCGGCGACATCGATGGCGGATCAATCGTGCTGAACGCGGGCCGGATCGGAATCAGCGCAGGAGCAAGCGTTCACAGCCTGGTGCAAGACGGCAACAAAGGTCAGGGCGGCGCAATCGACGTGCAGGCCCGCGATGCGCTGTTGATGACCGATGGCGGTAGTCTCCGCTCGGATACCGAAGGCGCGGGCAACGGCGGCGCCATTCGGGTGCGAGCCGGCGAGATCCTGCTCGATTCGCAGGCCTATCTTTATGCTACCTCGTCGCCATCGTCCAGCGGACGCAGCGCAGCGATCGATGTCGTTGCCGATCGCGGCTTGCAACTGGACGGCGGTGCCAGCATTTCCACCGCGACGACGGGTAGCGGCGAAGGAGGTGGCCTTCGCCTGCAGGCTGCCAGCATGCGGGTCGATCACCAGGCCTATGTGCAGGTCGATGCAGCCAGTGGGGCGGCACCCGGCGCCTTGCTGCTCGATGTCTCGGGTGAACTGGCGATGGCCGATCGGGGCCGAATCGTGACCGGCGCATCTTCTTCGGCTGTGGCGGGTACGGTCGATCTGCGCCTTGGCAAGCTGACGATGGATTCGCTCAGCTTCATCGGCAGCCTGGCGCTTCCGGACAGCAGCGGGCGCTCGGGTCTGGTCGACATCAAGCTGGTGGGCGATGCCAGTTTGAGTGGGGGCGCCAGTCTGTTGTCGTCCTCCGCGTCCACCGGCGATGCCGCGCCAGTTCGGCTGAGCGCCGTCAATCTCAAGCTCGACAACGCGTCGATCAACAGCAACGCGGTGGAGCTGGCCGGTGGCGCTTCGGGCAATGTGGCGCTGATGTTGAGCGGCGATCTGACGATGGTCAATGACGCTGCAATCGATACCAGCACGCTGTCGCGCGGATCAGCCGGGACGATTTCGGTTCACGCGCGTGACATCGTTCTCGATGGCGGCAGTCGAATTTCCAGCAGCGCACTCGACGGCACCGGCGCTGCCGGTTCGATTGAGCTGACGGCTGCCGGGCGGACGCAGCTGCGAGGCGGCTCATCCTTGTCGACCAGCACCTCGACCAGCGGCAATGGCGGGGCGATCGCTGTCAATGCCGACTCGGTCTTGTTGGAAACGGGTGCGCGGGTCAGCAGCATTGCCGGCCTTGGCAGTACCGGTAATGGTGGCCGCATCGTGATCACCGCCACGGGCGAACTGACGTTGCGCAACGATGCCAGCATCGGTGCCAATACGGCCGGCCCGGGCAACGCCGGCGACGTACGTCTGGTCGCCAGCAGCATCTTGCTGGACGGACAGGCGTTTGTCAGCAACTCCACCACGGCGCAGAGCAGCGGCAGCGCCGGCCGCATCGAAGTGGTGACTCCGGGCGATCTCTCGCTGCGCAACAGTGCGTTCATCAGCTCGGATACACAAGGCCAGGGCAACGCCGGACTGGTCGACATCCGAGCCCGCAACGTGAGCATGGGCAGTGCAGCACGCATCAGCAGTGGCGCGGGGCTCGGCAGTGCCGGGGACGCTGGCGTGATCGACCTGAACCTGAGCGGCGATCTGCAATTGCTCAACCCTGACGGACTGGCCGACCGCTCGCCGCAGGTCTCGACCAGCACGATGTCCAGTGGACAGGGCGGCGAGATCCTGATCCGTGCTGCCAATGTGCTGATCGATGCGGAAGGTGGTGGCGTGGTGAGCTTTGCGCAAACCGGCAGCACCGGACGCGCCGGCAGCATCACGGTGCAGGCCAGTGGCGATCTGATCATCCGCAATGGCGGCTTGTCTTCATCGACCGACGGTGCGGGCGCCGCGGGTCGAATCCAGATCGATGCGGCGCGGGTCGAGATCAGCGGTTCGAAAAGCGGTCTGATCGCGCGCGCCGGCGCGGCGTCGGCCGGCCAGTCGGGCAGTGTGGTGGTCGAGGCGACCGATTCGATCGCCTTGTCCGACAACGCGTTCATCACGATCGACAATGACGCGACAGTCGCCGATCCATCCACCAGGCAGCCAAGCTTGCTGCGCCTCGGCGCGCCCGTGATCGCGCTGCGCAATCTGGCTTTCGTATCGGCCGAGTCCACAGGAAACGTGGCGGCCAGCGACGTTGAAATCGCCGCATCGCGCAGCCTGTTGCTGGACCGCAGCAGTGTCTCGACGAGTGCGAATGCGGGCAATGGCGGCTCGATCAGGATCTTGACGGGTGGTCTCGCCACGTTGAGAAACGGCGTCATCCGGACATCGGTTTTCGGCCCGCAAGGCAACGGCGGAGACATCGATCTCGGCGCCGGCATCCTGCTGCTGGACAGCGGTTTTATCCAGGCCAATACTGCCGCAGCAGATGCCGTCGGCGGTCGGGTCCGGATCTCTGCGGGCGCCTTGCTGACCAGCGGCAGTAGCTTGTTTCTAGGTGGCAACGTGCCATTCGTGCCGCGCGCCGACATCTTCGGATTCAACGTGATCCAGGCCGCGGCGCCAACCGGCGTCAGCGGCGATGTGCAACTTGCCAATCCTGCGCTGGACATCACCGGCAGCCTGCGTGAGTTGCGTGCGCAGGCCGTCGACGCCGGAGGTCTCGGCAGAAGCCTGTGCCAGAACACCGGCGGCAGCGCGCTCGCGCTGGCCGGTCGCGGTGGACTGGCACCTTCTGCCGATGGCCTGTTGCGGGCCGACCCCGAGCCGGGTCCGACCGGTTTGCAGTCGTCGGCGCAGCAGCATCCTGGCGCATCGATCAGCGTCGCAAGCGCGCAGCGCAGCGCAGGAGGTTGCCGATGAAGGCGCGCCGACCGCGGCAGGTTTTGGTTGCGGTCGGGCTGAGTGCGCTGAGCTGCACCGCTGTCACCGCTGCCGACCTCAATACACCATCGGCGCAGGTCGACACGCGGCCCGGGTTCAGTCCTCCGCAGCGGCCCGATCTGTTCAAGTTGCCGCCGGTCGAGCCGACCGAGGCTGCTTCCGCACCGGCAAGCGATGAGGCCGTTGCGCTGCACCTGCGGCAAGCGATGTTTCATGGCAATACGGTTGTTTCGACTGACGATCTGCAGGCATTGGTCGCGCCACATATCAATCATGACCTCAGCGCGGCCGATCTCGAGGCAATGCGGATCGGGTTGACCCGTCTCTATGTCGACCGCGGCTATGTCAATTCGGGCCTGCGGATCAAGCGGGTTGACGCTGCGGCAGGGGTGATCGAATTCGACGTCATCGAAGGCCGATTGGTTGCGGTCCAGTTGACTGGCATGGAACGGCTCGATGACGACTATGTGCTGGCCCGGTTGCGCCGGCCCGATGACGGCCCGTTGAACCTCGATCAACTGCGCGAGCGCTTCCAGCTGCTGCTCGACGATCCGCTGTTCGAACGCATGAATGCGCGCCTGATACCCGGACAGGCGCCCGGCGAGGCGGTGCTTGCCGTCGATGTGAAGCGCGCCAGGCCTTACGAAATCCGGCTGTTCGCCAACAATTACCGGCCGGTTTCGATCGGCGCGGCCAGTGTGGGCGTCAGCGGTCTGGTCCGCAACCTGACCGGTCGTGGCGATTTGCTCGAGGCCTCGCTTCAGGCCCCGGCCGAAGGTGGCGGTGATCTGCGGGGTGGCCT
>JBDTQC010000271.1:0-5336 GCA_039932405.1 Ideonella sp. | reverse complement strand
GATCGCCTTCGTTCTCGCGGTCTTCCTCGTCGACCAGGATGACCATCCGGCCGGCCGCCAGTTCGGCAACGAGTTCAGGGACGGGTGAAATCGACATGCCTGGATTGTAGGTGGGGGTGCCCGCCCCGCGTGCCGAGGCTGGCTGGATGCTGTTCAGGCGCCCCGCGTTGTCAATCGCTCGACATAGCGGGCCAGCTGATCAATTTCGAGGTTGACGCCGGCCCCCGGAGCGAGCCGCCCCAGAGTCGTGTTGGCCAGCGTGTGCGGAATCAGGTTGATGCTGAATTCGCAGCCGGCGCCTTCTGTCTCCGGCAGATCGATGACCCGGTTGACCGTCAGGCTGACGCCATCGATGGTGATCGAGCCCTTGTAGGCAAGAAAGCGCGCCAACTCCCGAGGTGCGCGCACCCTCAGTTCCCAGGATTCACCGACCGGCGCGAAATGGCTGACCTGGCCGATGCCGTCGACATGGCCGCTGACCAGGTGGCCGCCAAGCCGGTCACCCGCGCGCAGCGCCTTCTCGAGGTTGACGGGGCCGGGCGCGTCGAGCCCGCAAGTCTTCGCCAGGCTTTCGGCGGAAATGTCAATGTCGAACCATGAGCGCTCGGCGTCGAAGGCGGTGACCGTCATGCAAGCGCCGTTGATGGCGATGCTGTCGCCGAGTTGGACATCGATGAGGTAACGCGCCGGTGCTTCGATGCGCAGTCGGCGCCCGTGAGCTGCGTCAGGCGGCTCACATTTAAAACCTTCGACGGCGATGATGCGGCCGACGCCGCTGATGATTCCGGTGAACATGCTCCGATTGTCGGTCCCGAAGCGGGTGCGCCGCTCGACCACACCACCTTGTCAATCGATCGGCCGCGCGAGCAGACGCAAATCGTCGCCGATCCGGGTTACGTCCGTGAAGCGCAGTCGGGGCGCATCGGCCAGGCTGGTCAGGTTGCCGAAATCGGCAAGTCCCCGGCCGTTGCCGATCAGCATCGGGGCAAGATAGATCAGGAACTCGTCGACCAGGCCTTCCCGGACCAGCGATCCGTTCAGGCGGTGGCCTGCTTCGACATGCAACTCGTTGATGCCACGGCGCGCCAGATCGACCAGCATGGCGGACAGATCCACTTTCCCGTGAGCACCGGCTTGCCAGGCGATTTCGGCACCGCTGGCGCGAAGCGCATTCGCCCGTTGCTCATCTGCCGCTGCGGCGTAGATCAGCACCGGACCGGGGGGCGCGAAAATGCGCGAGTCGGGCGCGACTTCCAGGCGCGAATCGATTACCACGCGCAACGGTTGGCGCGCCGTCTCGACCATCCGCACATCCAGGCGAGGGTTGTCGTCCTTGATCGTGCCGGCACCGGTCAGCACCGCGCCGGCGCGTCGGCGCCAGGCATGGCCGTCGCGCCGGGCCGGCTCGGCGGTGATCCATTGGCTGATGCCGTTGTCGAGTGCGCTGCGGCCGTCCAACGACGCGGCAACTTTCAGCCTTACCCACGGGCGACCGCGTTCGATGCGAGAGAAGAAGCCGATGTTCAGTTCACGCGATGCGTTGGACAACTCGCCAGCCGGCAATCGCTGGACCTCGATCCCGGCACTGCGCAAACGCGCCGCGCCCTGGCCGGCAACCTGCGCAAACGGGTCGTCGATCGCATAGACGACGCGGGCGATGCCGGCGGCAATCAACGCATCGCAACAAGGTGGCGTGCGGCCGTGGTGCGCGCAGGGTTCGAGGGTGACGATGGCAGTGGCGCCGCGAACCGATTGGCCGGCCGCTTCGGCGTCGCGCAGCGCCATCACTTCGGCATGCGGACCGCCGACCTGCTGCGTATGACCGCGTCCGATCGTCCGTCCATCGGGCGCGGTCAGCACACAGCCGACCCTCGGATTCGGATCACTCAGGCCGATCGCATGCGCTGCGAGGTCGAGCGCCTCGCGCATCAGGGAATCGAAAGACATCGGTGCGCAACAGCATCAGGGTTGATGTGGCACTGTAGCGGCATTGCCGCTGAACCACGGCAAACTGTCGGCTGCGGTGTGCGAGGCGCCGGCAGCAGGGCAGGGTTGCTCGCCGGCGATCGCGAGGTAATTCTGCTCGACCAGCGCATCCTCGATGTCCGCATGGCTGTCCGGCGCCTCGGCGCCACGATCGATCTGGCCGCTGGCGTCGGTATCCGCGCTGTATCGACACAGCTGCAGGGTGCCGCTGATATGTCCGAGTTGCCAGCCGGTCGGCGTCATGCGCAACCGCCCCGACCACTGCGGTGGCCCCGGATTGCCATTGACCGGCGCGCCAGCGGCCAGGGCTACCGCGCAGTGATAGCGCCAGTAGCGATCACCCAGTTCAGTCCAGGCGGCAAGGCCTTGCGATGCCGGCGTGGCGCCGATCGCCACGGCAATCGGCCGCGGACTGGACGGGCTGCCGATGTCCACCATTCGAATGGCTTCACCCAGGCAGGCTGGCATCTGGGCGTGACCTGTGCTGGACAGGTCGAGCGTGACGGTCAAGGCCTGCGGCGTATCTCGGGCCGCTGCAGGGTCCGCAATAGCGGGGGCAGATGGCAGCGCGAACCGCACGCGCCCGCTCAACAACACGTTGTCGGCGGCCGAACACGATGTGAGATCGGCCGAGAGCAACTGACGATTGGCCTTCGCAATTGGAATGCCGCTGCAACGCGCGACGATGTGTCCGCTGCGGTTGTCGAAGAGCCAGGCCTGATCGCCTTCGGTGACGGGTTTGAAGGCACTTTGCCCGTTGCCGAGGTCATGGGCGTCGCGTGGAATTGTTGCGTGGCGGCCGAGCAGCGCGTCCGCGCGCCCGATCGACGCTCGGTGGCCCAGCGGCAGGATCAGCACCGGCGCCTGGCCACCAATCACGCCGAACAATCGAATGCTGCGCTGTACGCCACTGCGATCAGCCCAGTCGACATCGACGACCAGCTCCTTCACCATCGAGCCCAGACTGTCGCGGACCTGCCGCGTCAATCGGTAGGATGTGTTTGCGCCGCTGGTGGTGCCTTGCATTGATTGTCCGGAAGCGATTTCTGCGAAGCTTGCCAATCCGGGAGTGACTTGACTTGAAGCGAATGCGCGCAGCGCTTCCAGTTCAGTTTGCGCGATCCGGGTTGCCTCCGATTGCTGACGCGCCAGGTCGACCGCCTGGCGCAGCCGTAGTTGCCACTGGGCACTTCCGAGCATGCCGACAGCGACGATCAGGAAACCGACCAGCGCTTCGATGAGACTGGAGCCTCGCTGCGCCTGTCGCGGTGTCGAGCGACCGACCGGTCTGATCTGGAGAATCGAAGGGCGGTCCATTCAGAAGTCCCTCCAGCTGCCGGGCACGCGCAACCAGCTGCCTGATTGGCGCTTGAGCTTGAGCATCAGCACAGGGTCGAAGACAAGGTCGGGGCTGCCGTCACCCGAATAGGATTGCGACAGCACGGCCGCTCCGTGCAACAAGGCGCCGGTGTCGGCGCTCGCGGCGTCCCATTGCATGCGACGGGCAAAAACCAGTCCGTGGATTTGCACCGATCCGCGCAGGATCAGGTTGCCATCGACGACGAGCACGACCGGACGATTGCGATCGGCGATCTGCAGGCTGCCGCTCAGTTGCAAATCGCCGTCGATCGCGATGCGCGCGACATCGGCCTGCGACTCGATCAGGTTCGTCAGCGCCGAGCTGCAGTTTCCAGCGCAGTCAAGCCGAATCACACCAGGCAGGTTTTTCCATGCCTGCAGGTCGGTGCCGAAATGTCGACTGAACAACTGGTCGGGCGATATCGCTGCCAGCGTTTCGTCATGCCGAAGCAGCGCGGTGTCCAGCGCCGCTCCGGGGCTCGAGCTGATGCGGATGGCCGGCCCGTCGATGGCGCCGCCGGCATGTGCCGCCAGGCCACCAGACAAGGCGTCGGCGTTGTGCAATCCGAGTGATGCGGCGCTGGCCGAGATGTCACCGATCGTCGTCAGGGTTGCCACCGGCGGCGTGGTCAGCGCCGGCAAGAACGCCAGTGTCAGGCGCATGCGTGTGTTCGCGTCAGCACGTTGCGTGGCTGCGGGCGCGCACGGTTGTCCGACATGGCTGCAGCCAACGGACGTGACGTCGATGCTTCCGGCTGTCTGGCCTGCTGCAAGTTGAACCTCGAACATGGGTGTCAAGCCCGGCCCGGGCGGCGGCAGCGAAGGCGAGGCGCCATCGGCTGGGCAGGAACAATTCCACCCCACCGGTGCGCGAACGCAGGCAATCCGCAGCGGTGCGGCCGCCGCACCGTGGGTTCGGGGTGCAAATCGGCCAGCCGCGTCGACCGGCTGGAGGTAACGACTGCGAAAGGTCGAGCTTGCTTCTCCGGCGCCGGGTTTGCAATCGGAACCGATGGTCTGGTTGTCGTTGAGCATGGCCTGGGCCCAAGCCAGCCCTGCCTCGGCGGCCTCGAATGCGCTGCTGCCATGCAGCTGGTTCGCAGCCGCTCTGATTTCGTTCAGTGAATTGCGTTGCGCCCAGGCAGCCGCCAGCAGGCTGGCCATCAGCAACAGCATCAAGGTGGCCAGGCTCGCGAGGCCGCCGGATGCCTTGCGGGCAATCATGACGGACACGCCCCGACCAACGCGTCATTGCGCACGCGTGCGCTGGCCTGCAACGTGCGCCGGATGCTCGGATCAGCGGGTGACTCGCCGCTGATCTCGACCAGCACGTGGCGCATCTGAACCCGCGGGGGACAAATGCTCGCGCCGCTGGCAGCCGGTGGGCACGCGACGGCGCAGAGGGCGGGTTGCTCGACCTCGCTGATTGTCGGGGTCAGACGCAGGGATGTCACACGAACCGTTGCCGGATCGGTCAGCGTTTGCCAGCTGCCGCCGAGCAAGGTGTCGATGGCGTTGTTGCGCAAGCGAAATCCGAACTCTTCGTTGCCGTCGACCACGTGGTTCTCGCTGAGGTCGCGTGAGTAGCGCAGGCGCAAGCCGTCCGCCACATTCGCAGCAATGCTGAGGGTCTGGTACGGGTTGATGCGTGGCGCGCTGTCGGCGTTCAGTGCTGCGCCGGCTTCGCCCCAGTAGCCGGCCCGCCGCAGGTCGCGTGTGATCGCCCCCGTGGCGGTGCGCAGGTCCTGCATCAGCCGAGCTTCCAGTACCAACAGCCGGTTCTCGTTCAGGTGGCTCGCCAGCAGCAGCAAGCCGTTCGAGATGACGAACAGGCCGAGCGCCAAGCCGATCAGCGTGTCGATCAAGGTCAGGCCGCGTTGCAGGCGGACCAGACTGGCGTGCCGAATATTGGTTGTTGGCATCAGCGTCCCCAGCAGCGCAGGTTTTCCGACTCGCCATTGCTCACATTCGAGTCCGGACCCGATGCCATC
>JBDTQC010000270.1:0-5351 GCA_039932405.1 Ideonella sp. | reverse complement strand
GTCCGTGCAGAAGTCGAGGCTGTCTTGCGCGAGGGCGAGTCGCTGACCCAGTTCATCGAGGAGGCGGTCGTCGCGGCCGCGGCTTGGCGTCGTGTGCAGTCCGAATTCATCACTCGTGGCGAGGCGGCGATCGAGCGATGGAAGCAAGAAGGCGGCGGGCACGCGGTCGACGAGGTCATGGCCGACCTGCAGGCGCGCCTCGATGACGCCAAGCGCAAGGCGGATCAGCGCGCAGGCCGGTGACGACCCAATACACGGTCACGCTGTTGCGAGAAGCGGTGGCGGATCTGCGGCGTCTGGAAGACTTCGCCATCGAGCGCGAGCTTGCGAGCGAGACACCGGACTGGACCACACCCCAACGAGCACTGGACGCCATCCGCGAAGGCATGCGCCTGCTGTCCTGGTCGCCCTACTCATGCCGTCGGGCAGAATTGGGCAATGGTCGCTCGCGCGAATTGATCGTTCCATTCGGCGGCGCGGGATACATCGTTCTCTTCGAGATCGTCGGCGACAACGTCGTCGTCGGCGCGGTTCGCCACCAGCGGGAAGAAGATTACCGGCACTGAAGCAAGCCTGCGAAAGCCAGCGAGCGCTTGCGCGACGCGCCGCGGCAAATGAAGTGTGTCGCCGGCAAGGAGCAGCCGGCCATCAGCAGCAGCTTTTGAGATAGGGGGTCGCACCGGCAAACCGCGTTGGCTCTCCCGGAACGATCGCGATGAGAGCCGCCATTTGCCAGAGTCCGTGCTGCACACCCCCTCCAGGTGTCTCCGTCTCGAAGGGTGCGATGTTCAAAAGAGCCTTCGACCGCGGAGCGCTCGCCGCCGTCAGCTGAGCGTCGAGAGCAACGCGTCCAGCTGTGCGAACTGCTCGGGTAGGCCCTCCGTGCTCCCGATGTTGCGGTCGAGCGCTTCCTTAGTGGGGTAGAGCTCGGAGAACGTCAGGTGCGTCTGGCCGTCCTTCTCGTCGAACGTAACGGTGGTCACGGCGCCGTCGTCGCTTTCCTCGTTCGTCCAAGAGAGGCGCGACGGCGGCGCTACCTCGATGTACTTGCCAAAGAAGGCCATCGTCTTCGAGTCGCCCAGGTCGAATACAAGGCGGTAGCCGCCGCCCACGCGCACGTCCTGGTCCACGGACAACAGCACCAGGCCGATCGACTTCGGCACCCACCACCGCCTGAACAGCTCAGGCTGCGTCCAAGCCTCGAACACCAAGCGCGCGGGCGCGTCGAAGATGCGCCTGACGACCACTTCGCGGTCGGACTTTCGCTCCGCCGAGGTGGGATGCTTCGCGCCTGCGGACTCACTGCTTTCGACCATCGTCTCTCTCCTTGCGTTTCAGTTCATCGACGACCTTGTTCAGTGCATCGAAGCGCGCCGTCCACATGCTGCGGTACCGCTCAAGCCAGGCCCACTCCTCGTCCAGCGCGCCCTGCCCGAGCCGGCAGGTCCGCACGCGCCCAACCTTCTCGGTCGTAATCAGCCCAGCCTGCTCCAGCACGCTGACGTGCTTCTTCATTCCGGTCAGCGTCATTTGGAAGCGCTCGGCCAGCTCGGTGATCGAGGCGTTCTCGCGCCAGAGCTGCTCGATCACGCCGCGCCGGGTCGCGTCGGACAGCGCGGCGAATGAGACGTCGAGACGTGATGAATACTGAACCATAGAGTTCAGTATAGGGTCGATAGTCACTGGATGCAAGCGCGCGTGCGCCGGTCAAGCAGGTCCGGGCTGGCGCCATTTCCAAGGGCTTGATCCTCGTCAGCATGACTCTGGCAGCGGGCCGATTGCATAGCCAGCCAGACGCTCGCCCGACCCTCACGCTCGACACCGAGCCAGCGCTCCAAACGCACGTCGGTTTTGATGACTGCTTTGCGCCTACCAATTCAGGTTTGGCTGCGTCAGCTTCGGGCCGCATCCTGCCGTCGCTCACGCAGCAACTGGCTGCCTGCTTGCTTGCAAGCAGCTCCCCTACGTTTGGCGGTGGTCGGGCGCCGGCCGAAACGGCCTCTCTGAACCGTAACGGGTTTGATCCAAGCGGACGCCGTGGATCCGGCTCCGCCGTGCCACTGGCGTCGCCCCCTCAGGGGTGGCGCCGCAGGCGCTCTCGGGAGGTCACATCAACCGATAAAACGCCATCTCCACCGTGTCGGGCCGGCGCACGCCGGTGCCGACGAACAGGCTCTCGGCGAGCCAGCGCCAGCGGCCTTCCGTTACCTCGAAACGCGGCATGCAGCGGAAGTAGACCAGCGCCGGGTCGACCGCTTCGCCACGCACCAGTTTCTCGGTCACTTCGAGCGACGCGCGGCGCATGGCCCGGTTGGCAACGAAGACATTGGTGCCGTCGTCGAGCTGAATCACGTAGCGCGCATCGAGGTCGGCGACGCCGTCGGGTTGCACCAGCTGGAAATCGGCGCCGGCCTCGAGCACTCGTCCGCTGACCTGAGGTCCGCGCAGCTCGCCGCCGAGAATGGGTATGACGCGGCGCCGTCCACCATTCACCTGTCCGATCTCGATCGGTGTGGCCACCTGGACGGACAGCGTCGCAAACAGTTCGAGTTTGGGTGCTTCGAGTTCCTGCATGCCGGGCCTCAGCTCAGGTTGAGAAGTCGCTTGGCGTTTTCCTTCAGGATCAACGGCTTGACCGCATCCTTGAAGCCCGCCTCCTCGAAATCGGCCATCCAGCGATCGGGCGAGATCAGCGGGAAATCGCTGCCGAACAGGATGCGATCCTTCAGCAAGGTGTTGCAGTACTGCACGAGTTGGGGCGGAAAGTATTTCGGGCTCCAGCCGGACAGGTCGATCCAGATGTTGGGCTTGTGCATCGCCAGTGACAAGGCTTCGTCCTGCCACGGCCAGCTCGGGTGGGCGATGATGATCTGCATGTCGGGGAAGGCAATCGCCACGTCCTCCAGCTTCATCGGGTTGGAGTTCTGCAGCCGCAGTCCGCCACCGCATCGCATGCCGCTGCCGATGCCTGAGTGCCCGCTGTGGAACACCGCCGGCAGCTTGTATTCGTTGATCACCTCGTAGATCGGCCACGCCATCGTGTCGGTCGGCTCGAACCCCTGCACCGTCGGGTGGAACTTGAAGCCCTTGACGCCATGCTGCTCGACCAGCCGCCGCGCCTCGCGGCCGCCCATCTTTCCCTTGTGCGGGTCGATGCTGCCGAAGGCGATCATGATGTCCGGATTCTCCTGGGCGGCGTCGGCGATCTCCTCGTTGGTGATGCGCGCGCGTCCCAGCTGCGATTCGGCGTCGACGGTGAAATTGACGAAGCCGATCTTCTTCTCGCGGTAGAAGTCGATCGTCTCCTGCATCGTCGGCCGGCGACTGGAGCGGAAATATTTGTCGGCGGCGCGGTCGTACTCTTCGCCGTAGTTGTCGAAGGGGTTGCGGCACGACACCTCGAGGTGGGTGTGGGTGTCGATGGCGATCAGGTCGTCGGTGTTCATGGTCTGGTCAAGCTCCAGTTCTGAGCGACATGTTAGTTCTGTTTCGAAACTAAACTGCCGATCTCTGTTCAAGTGAGTTCGCCGATTTTCACTGTAAATTGGCCTGTCATTCCTAGGGTTTCCCCTGATGTTTTAGTTCAATATAGTAACTAATATTTGCCATCGAACCAAGGACCCTTCCCATGACATCGACCTTCACACCCGCCACCGGCATGTTGGCATCGCTCGATCTGCTGAAGATCTCGCTGGACGGTCCGGTGATCCATGTCCGGCTGAACCGCCCTGCCAAGCGCAATTCGATCAGCGATCCGCTGATTCAGCAACTGCACACCTGCTTCATCAACCTGCCCGAGCAGATCAAGGCCGCAGTGGTCAGCGGTGAAGGTAGCCATTTTTGTGCGGGTCTGGATCTGTCGGAACTGGTCGAGCGCGACATCGGCAGTGCGGTGCTGCATTCACGCATGTGGCATGCGGCATTCGATGCGATCCAGTTCGGCCGCGTTCCGGTGGTCGCCGTGTTGCACGGCGCGGTGGTCGGCGGTGGGCTCGAGTTGGCGTCGAGCTGCCACATCCGGGTGGCAGAAGCATCGGCCTATTTCGGCCTGCCCGAAGGCCAGCGGGGCATCTTCGTCGGCGGCGGCGGTTCGGTACGCGTGCCGCGCCTGATCGGTGTCGCCCGCATGAGCGATCTGATGTTGACCGGCAGGGTCTTCGACGCCGACGAAGGCGCGCAGATGGGCCTGGTCAACTATGTGGTTGCCGATGGTGAAGGCCTGGACAAGGGCATCGCACTGGCGCAGCGCATCGCCACCAACGCGCCGATGTCGAACTACGCCGTGACGCATGTGCTGCCGCGCATTGCTGACCAGTCGCAATCCGACGGGTTGATTACCGAGGCGTTGATGGCCGCGGTGGCCGAAAGCACACCCGAGGCGCAAGACCGCTTGCGTGCCTTCCTCGAAGGGCGTGCCAACAAGGTGGTGAAAGCGTCATGAGACATCCTGCACCAACCTGTGTCAGCGGGCCGAGCGCCGGGCCAGGGCCACGCAGTGGCCCCTTCGTGGCCCAGCCAAGCCGGCCCGCCATCCCCTCGGGGGATCGGCCGACGTACCCGTCGGACGAGGGGCTGTCATGACCCCGCGCTACCGCGACGCGCAAGTCGGCGGCTGCATCGAAGCCAGCATCGAGCAGCGCGCTGACGGCAGCACCGTGCTGCGTTCGGTCGACCCGCTGCGCTGGTATCCGGAACGCCTGACCGACAGCCTCGAGCAATGGGCCAGGGAAGCGCCCGACCGCACCTTCATCGCGCGACGCGCCAGCGTTGGCAATGACGATGGCGGCGAATGGATCACGGTGAGTTATGCGCAGATGCTGCAACGGGTTCGCAGCGTCGGCCAGGCACTCGTCGACCTCGGCTTGTCGGCCGAGCGGCCGGTCGTCATCCTGTCGGACAACGACATCGAGCACCTGACGCTGGCGCTGGCCTCGATGTGGGCCGGCGTGCCGTATGCGCCGATCTCCAGCGCCTATTCGCTGATTTCGCAGGACTACGCGAAGCTGCGTCACATCGTCGGCACCGTGACGCCGGGTCTGGTGTTTGCTAGCGGCCCGGCCTATGCCAAGGCGATCCAGGCGGTGGTGGCTGATGATGTGACCGTCGTGCTGACCGAAGGCGGCATCGACGGCCGTCAAACCCGATCGTTCGCCAGCCTGCTCGAAACCGTTCCAGTCGACTCGCTGAACCAGGCGCATGCCAACGTCAACGCCGACACGATTGCCAAATTCCTGTTCACCTCGGGTTCGACCAAGGCACCCAAAGGCGTCATCAATACCCACCGCATGTTGTGCGCAAACCAGCAGATGCTGCGTCAGTGCATGGGTTTCCTGGCTGATGAGCCGCCGGTG
>JBDTQC010000269.1:0-5374 GCA_039932405.1 Ideonella sp. | reverse complement strand
TGAGGTTGCCGCGGGCGCGCGCTGCGCGCAGCACGGTCAGACCACTGCCGAGGCCGCTGCGCTCGTGGTCCGACTGCGGCAGGTTCAGGTCGAGCAGCACGGCATCGAAGGCCTGCACGCGCCACCAGTGATGGGCGTCGTCGACGTTGCTTGCAACCTGCACACGATGGCCGGCCTGCTCGAGGCTGCATGTCATTGTCCGGCTCAGGACGGCGTCATCTTCAACCAGGAGGATGCGCATCGTGCGAGCCGTCAGGCGCGGAAATATTGATGAGAAAAGTCAGCATCCGGTCAGGTTCCGCATGGGATAAACGCAGCCTCGAGCATACGACCGAAGGCAACACATGAATGATCGCAACCTCGTGCGGGGGTTGGTGCTGATGGGAATTTCTCTTGTCTTCGGTCTGACGTCGCTGCGCTACCCGATCGGCATTCTCAGTCATGCAGGTCCCGGGCTGTTTCCTCTGATGGTGAGCGCCTTGCTGCTGCTGATCGGTGTGATCACGGTGATCCGTTCGCGCTTCGTCGAACACGCCGCACTCGACTTTCAGTACAAGAACATCGGCATCATCCTGGCGAGCTTGGCCGGCTTCGCACTCGTCTCCCATTACATCAACATGACGGTGGGCATCGTCTTCATGGTGTTCTGCGCCTCGTTTGCAGGCAAGGCGAGCTACTCGATCGCGCGAAACCTGAAGATTTCCGCCGGTCTGCTCGCCGTCGCCTTCGCGTTCCAGAAACTGCTCGGCCTCAACCTGCCGCTTTATTGACATGGAAGCACTGCACAACCTCGCGTTCGGTTTCGAGCACGCGCTGACCCTTCAGAACCTGATGTTCTGCGCGATCGGCTGCACCGTCGGCACCCTGGTGGGCCTGTTGCCGGGGTTGGGGCCGCTGGCCACCATCAGCCTGCTGCTGCCCTTGACCTATTCGATCCCGACGGGCGGTGCATTGATCATGCTGTCGGGCATCTACTACGGGGCGCAGTACGGCGACAGTGTGAGCGCCATCACGATGAAGATCCCGCATGCCAGCAGCATAGTGGCCTGCATCGACGGCTATGCATTGACGCTGAAGGGCAGGACCGGCTTGGCGCTGTTCACCGCGGGTGTTTCCAGCTTCATCGGCGGCACGGTGGCCATTGTCGTGCTGACCTTTCTGGCGCCCAGCCTGGGCGAGGTGGCCTTTCTGTTTGGTCCGGCCGACTACTGTGCGTTGATGATGGTGGGTTTTGTCTGCGTCAGCTTCGTCACCACCGGCAGCCTGCTCAACGGCATGGCGATGTGCATGATCGGCGTGCTGCTCGGCCAGATCGGTACCGACATCAACAGCGGCACGCAGCGCTTCACGATGGACCTGCCGTTCCTGAGCGATGGCGTGGGCATCGTCAGCATCGCGCTGGGCTGCTTCGGCATCGCCGAGATCACCAAGAACCTCGACAGCGGCGAAGAGCGCTCGCCGTTCAATGGCAAGATCAAGCTGATGCCCAGTTGGCCGGAGTTCAAGCGCATCATTCCGAGTGCCTTGCGGGGCAGCGTGGTCGGCTCGTTGCTGGGCATCCTGCCTGGCGGCGGGCCGGTGATCGCACAATTTGCCGCCTACGCGATCGACAAGAAGGTCAGCAAGTACAAGCACGAGATCGGCACCGGCGCAATCGAGGGCGTGGCCGGACAGGCGGCTGCCGACGAAGCGGCCGCCCGCACCAGTTTCATCCCGCTGATGAGCATCGGCATTCCCGAGAACGCCGTGATGGCGCTGATGATGGCGGCCTTCATCATCAAGGGCATCCAACCCGGTCCGAACATGATCGCCGGCCACCCCGACCTGTTCTGGGGCCTGGTGGCGAGCATGTGGGTGGGGAATTGTTTCCTGCTGATCCTGAATGTGCCGCTGGTCCGCTACTGGCTGTCGGTTTTCAAGATCCCTTACGCCGTGTTGTTTCCGTCCATCCTGTTCTTCTGCTGTATCGGTACCTACAGCGTCAACAACAACCTCGACGACGTCTTCATCACCGCCGTTTTCGGACTGCTGGGCTATGTGTTGATGCGCCTGGAAATGGACGCTGCGCCGCTGATGCTGGGCTTCATCCTCGGCCCCATGCTCGAGGAGAACTTCCGCCGTGCGATGCTGCTGAGCCGTGGCAGCGTTGCTGTTTTCGTGAACCGACCGATCGCCGGCACGCTGTTCGCATTGATCGCGATCTTCGTGATCTGGCAGGTGGCAACGTTCGTGATAGCGACCAGGAAAAAGGCCGCTGCAGGATCGCAGCAACCGGCGCTGATCCATCCCGAGCCCAAGCTTGCGGAGGAGTGAGGGAGAAGCCCTCTCAGGTGGCCTGTGTCGTGCTGCCGCCAAGGCTATCGCAGGCGCGGCGCAGTCGCTGCTCGGCCGCATCGGCGACGGCCTTGACTTCGGGCTTGCCAACCAGATTCACCATGATCTGCGGGTCGAGAAAACCGACCACCACGCGGCCCGCGGCTTCCTCGCGCACGATCACGTTGCACGGCAACAGCAGGCCGATGTCGGGCACCGCGTGCAGCGCCTGGTGCGCCAGCGGCGGGTTGCAGGCGCCGAGGATGCGGTAAGGCAGCATCTCGACGCCGAGCTTCTCCTTCATGGCGTGCTGCACGTCGATTTCGCTCAGTATGCCGAAGCCTTCCGCCTGCAACGCGGCGAGCGTCTTTGCGAGAGCTTGGTCGAACGTTGTGCCATTGAGTGTGGTGGTGAATCCGTACATGAGGAGCCTTGTTGGTGGGTTGATTTTCAGGGCTGAAATTCCGCGGCGCTCGATGATTTGCTGACCAGTCTGGACAACTCGGCGAAGCCGATCGGCGGAACGGTCAACCACGCAAGCGTGAACGTTCGCTTGGCGAGCCCGGCAGCCATACGCTGCACCTGCTTGCGTTCGCCGGCCAGACGCGCCGCCAGCAAGGGATCGTGCGTGCCTGCGGCCAGCACGCTCTTGGTGAGCACCCAGGCATGAGGCTCGATGCTTGCGCTGCGGTCACTGCAGGTTTTCCAGCAGCAGCGCCTGCTCCGCCGCGTCGAGTCTGGGCGACTTGGCCGCCATGATCTTGTCGATATAGCGCTGCGTCTCGAGCTTGGGGTCGTCAGCGCGGCAGCGGTTGACAGCGAGGTCTTGCCGACACCGCCCTTGCCGGTGAAGAACAGGTGTCGGGTCGGGTGGTTCAGAAACCCGATCGCCATTGCGATGCCCTCAGGGCCCAACTTGCGCGGGGAGGGACGAGAACTCTTCGAAGGCGGCGACGGCGCTTGCCGCATACATCAGGGAAGGACCGCCTCCCATGTAGGTTGCGACACCCAGCGTCTCGTCGATCTCCTGCCGCGTGTCGCCCGACTTGACCAGCGTCTGCATGTGAAAGCCGATGCAGGGGTCGCACCTGGAGCCGACGCTGAGCGCCAGTGCGATCAGCTCCTTTGTCTTCCTGTCGAGCACGCCATCGGCGGTGGCGGCGTGCCCGAGATCATGGAAACTCTTCATGACCTCCGGTGTGCTTGCCCTCAGCGTGGTGAGGCGTGTGGAAACCGACTTGGTCAGATCGCGAAACGGGTGGTTCGGGTCAGCCTTGCTGTGCTCTGTCCCGGGATTTTGAAGCATGTGATTCTCCGATTGCCGGCCTCATGATCGTCGCAGACAGCAACTCGGGCATGATCAAGATCAAGGTTCAGGCGTCTAGCCGTCGATCACTCGACCCGCAGATGGAGATCCCCGCCATCAGAAGGCCGACCCGTGCGCGTTCCTCGTCACAGCGATTTCAGGTACTGCGCCAGATTGGCCATCTGGGCCGCCGTCAGACCCAGCGTCAGCCTGGTGTTGTAGGTCTGGATTGCCGCCACAGGCTGCGAGGGTCACCGCAGCGAGCGCCCGCGACGCCGCTGGCCGGCCACAGGCGTCGAGCCGTGGCCGCGGCGTGGAGTGGTGGCTTGCCATGCCGGATGGATTCGATGCTTTCGATAGAGGTCTTCTTCACGATCGTTCTCCTGGTCGCAGGCACCCCCCGCAGGGGCCACCATTCGATTTAGCGCGCGCGGACTGCGCGTCTGTTCGGTGCTGTTCTCAGCGTCAAGCTGCGGCGCGCCCTCAGCGGCTTACGCTGCAGCCCTTGCCCGGCCTGGACGCCTGGCGCAGCCAGGCAATCAGATCGGCGCGCTCCCCGGCATCCTTCACGCCGGCATAGCCCATCGCAGTGCCGGGGACGGCCTGCGTAGGCGCTTGCAGGAAGACATCGAGCGTCCGTTCGTTCCAGACGATCTTCGAATCGCGCATCGCCTTCGAGTAGGTGTCGAAGCCCGGGGCCGTGCCAGCGCGGCGGCCGAACAAGCCGCAGTGCTGCGGGCCGGTGCGGTTGCTCTCGATCGCATGGCAGGCGGCGCAGCGCGTGTAGATCTGCTCACCGCGCTGCAGCGCCGCCGCACCGGGCACTTTGCCGGGAGCCGGCTGGGCCAGTGCGGCCCATGCGGGTTGCAAGGCGATCAAACCGATCGCGAACACGCTGCGCCAGCCTGATGTCATGACATGAACGCTGTTGGCACCGGGTTCTCGCCCAGCACCTGGCGCAGTACAGCCCAGTGCATCGCCTCGTCGCCGAGGATGCTGGCCGCGACCTGGGCCAGTGCCCGGTCGCCAAAGAGGGGCACGGCGCCCAGGTAGGCCGAGATTGCGCCCTTTTCCAACCCGGCGGCAAAGCGCAGCACGTCGGCCTGCGTCTTCAGCTTCTCGACCGGAAAGGTGTACTTGGCTTTGGCATTGACGGCCTGGCCGCCAAGCTTTTGCACGGTGGCGGCAATGGCCGCGGCGTGCTCCTTGTGGTGGCCCTGGAACGCCACGGCAACGCCGAGCACGTCCTTGACCAGCAGCCCGCTTTCGGCGCCGACCTGGTAGGCAGCAATCGCCTCATATTCGGCGCCTAGCGCGGTATTGAGGATGCGCACGTCGGCCTCGTGGTCGGCGGCGCTGGGCTTGACGCCTGCCGCCAGCGCATCGCGGCCCCCGAGCAGCGCAACTGCTGCGCCCGACAGCATCAGGCCCGAGCCCGCCAGGGCGCGGCGACGCGATAGCACCATCAAATCTTGCGGCAATACAAATCTCTGACCGGTCATGGTCATCTCCTTGGGTTGGGGGTGAAAGAAGGAACTGGCGGCAGGCGGCTCAGCCCGATCCGCCTGTGCGGATGCGGCCCTGGCGCTGCAACTCAGCCAGCACATGGGCCACCACCGCATCGCAGCGCGCGCCCGCAAAGGCGTACACGTCTTGCGTATGGGCTTCGACCTGTGCGCCCAGCGCGTCACGCAGCATCGAGCGCGCGCGCAGGTAGCGGGTCTTGACGACAGCGTCGCTGACCCCCAGGCACGA
>JBDTQC010000268.1:0-5412 GCA_039932405.1 Ideonella sp. | reverse complement strand
GCCGGCGCCGTTGGTGCCGATCACCGCGTGCAGTTCGCCACGTCTGAGGTCGATCGAAACCTTGTCCACCGCGACCAGCCCGCCCCAGCGACGGGTGATGTCGTGACCGCGCAGCAGGACTTCGGTGCTGGCCATCACGAGCCTCCCCGCGTGCCGCCGCCACGCACGCGGGTACCACGCCCTTGCAAGCGCTCGCGTATCTGCCCGGGCACGCCGACCAGCCCGCGTGGCAGCAGCGCGACGCTGGCGATGATGGTCAGCCCCAGGCCCATGTTCCAGTGCCTGGCGAACTCGCCGAACACCGCTTCGGATTTGAAGAATTCCTGCAACAGTGCAAATGCGAAGGCACCGATGAGCGCCCCGCGCAAATGGCCGAGTCCGCCGAGAATGATCATGATCAGCACCGACCCGGACAAGTGCCAGCCGAGCAACTCCGGGTTGACATAGCCGTCCTTGATGGCGAACAGAAAACCAGACAATCCGGCGATCGCCCCCGAGATCACGAACGCCGCGAGCTTGTAGGGATAGGTCGAGAATCCGGTCGCGCGCATGCGCTGCTCATTGACGCGAATGCCGGCCAGCGCACGGCCGAATCGCGAGCGCAGCAATTGCCCGAGAAACGCGAAGACCGCAGCCAGACACGCCAAGGTCAGGAAGTACAGCGGCCGGGCGCCGGAGAACTCGACCCAGCCGCCAAGCGTCGGCAAGGAATAGAGATAGATGCCATCGGTGCCTCCGCCCAATGGCGTGTCGTGAATCACGAAATACGCCATCTGCGCGAAGGCCAGCGTGACCATGATGAAGTAGACGCCCTTGGTGCGCAACGACAGCGCGCCGACGAACAGCGCGTATAGCGCCGCGCAGGCCATGCAGGCCGGCAGCAACCACAACACCGAAGGCGATCCGCTCTGCGGCGACAGCAGCACCGCGGCGTAGGCACCGATCCCGAAAAACGCGGCCTGTCCGAAACAAACCAGCCCGGTGCTGCCGACCAGCAGTTCCAGGCTCAGCGCCAGAATCGCGTAGATCATGATCTTGGTGACCAGATCCAGACCATAGTTGCCCGCCAGGAACGGGTAGATCGCCAACGCGGCAAATGCCACGCTGACGCCGACAACCTTCGATGCTTGAAAGTCGGACGGCGACGGCGGAGCAGGCGGCACAGCGAAGCTGCTCGGGCTGAGAGCGCTGACATGAGGCGCAGTCGGTGCAGCCGCCGCGGCAGTCGGTTTCATCATCCGGCCTTGAACAAGCCGTCGGGCTTCCAGAGCAGGATCAGCGCCATCAGCACATAGACCAGCACACCGGCGGCCTGCGGCAGCAGCACCTTGCCGAAGGTGTCGACAACCCCGATCAGCAACGCCGCAGCCAGCGCGCCGCGGATCGAGCCGATGCCACCGATCACGACCACGACAAAACAGATGATCAGCACCGAATTGCCCATCCCAGGGTAGACCGAGGAAACGGGCGCAGCCACCATTCCGGCCAACACCGCAATCGCAACGCCGGCGGCGAATACGATGCGATACAGGAACTTGATGTCGATGCCCAGCGACTGCACCATTTCGCGGTTGGTGCTGCCCGCGCGGATCATCATGCCGAGCCGGGTGCGCGTGAATACAAGGTACATGCCAAGCGCCAGCAGCAGGCACACGCCGGAGATGAAAAGCCGGTAGACCGGGTAGGTCATCAATTCGCCGAGCGGCAGCGTGCCGGACAGGATCTCGGGTATCTGCACGCCGTGCACGTCGTCACCGACCAGCAGACTGCGCAATTCCTCGAACACCAGAATCAGGCCGTAGGTCATCAGCACCTGCTGCAGATGCTCGCGTTCGTACAGATAGCTGAAGAAAACCCACTCGAGCAGATAGCCGAGCAACACCGCCAGCACCACGCCGACTGCCAGGACGGAGAAAAACCCGCCACCAAAGGTGCCGGCGACAAACGGCGCCAGCGCGTAGGCCATGTAAGCCCCGATCATGTAGAAGCTGCCATGCGCCAGATTGATGACACCCATGATCCCGAAGATCAGCGTCAACCCGGAAGCAACCAGAAACAGCAGCAGCCCGTACTGCAGCGAGTTCAGACACTGGATCAGAAAGGTGGCGAGATCCATCGATCTTTCGAATGTCGGCTAGAGAAATCAAGCAAACGCCGCGGGTCCGGCTTTGCCGGCCTGCTGGCGTTGCCCCCTTGAGGGGGTGCGGCGTCAGCCGCTACGGGAGTGGGCCCTCACATCTTGCAGCCACGGCCCGGATCGACCAGGCCCTTGCTGGCAATCCCGACGACCCGGTTCTCGTTGCCCTTCACCTGGCGCAGGTAGAAGTCCTGGATCGGGTTGTGCGATTTGGACATCTTGAACGGTCCGCGCGGGCTGTCGATGGTGGCTTTCTCGACCGCTGCCGCAAACGCATCCTTCTTGCTGATGTCGCCTTTTGCCGCCGTCAGGCCGACGCCCAGAATCTGCGCCGCGTCATAGCCCTGCACTGCATAGACGTCAGGCTGCAGCTTGTAGGCCTTGGCGTAAGCCAACCTGAACGCGTTGTCGCGCGGCGTATTCAGGCTGTCTGCATAGTGCAGCGTGGTCTGCAAACCTTCGGCGGCAATACCTTGCGCCTCCAGCGTGCCGTCGGTAAGGAAACCTGCGCCGTACAGCGGAATCGTGTTTTTCAGCCCCGCTGCGGCATAGTCCTTCACAAATTTCACTGCGCCGCCGCCGGCAAAGAAGGTATACACCGCATCCGGCTTGATCGATGCGATCTCGGTCAGCAAGGCCTGGAACTCGACATTCGGGAACGGCACAGCAAGTTCCTTGACGACGCGGCCGCCGCCTTTCTCGAACGCTTCCTTGAAGCCGCCGACAGACTCGTCGCCGGCCGCGTACTTCCAGGTGATCGTGACGACCTTCTTGAGGCCCTTCTTGGCCAGCGCCTCGCCCATCGCATAGCCGGGCTGCGAGTTGGTGAACGAGCTGCGGTAGATGTTGTTGCCACACATCGGACCGGTCACCGCGTTGGCGCCGGCGTTCGGAACGATCAGCATCGTGCCGGTGTCCTTCGCGACCTTGGCCATCGCCATCGCCACGCCCGAGTGCACGGTACCGACAACGACATCGACGTTGTCGCGCTTGACGAGCTTGTTCATGTTGTCGGTGGCCTTCGACGGGTCTGACTCGTCATCGACCTTGACGTACTCGATGGTGCGCCCACCCAGCTTGCCGCCCTTCTCTTCGACATACAGCTTGAATCCGTTCTCGATCGCGGTGCCCAGCGCCGCGTAGGTTCCGGTCGCCGGCAGCATCAAGCCGACCTTGAGCGGTGCATTGGTCTGCGCCATGACGGGCAAACAGGCAAGCGACACCGCCACCGCGACGCCAGACAAGTTCCAGGTGAGCGCTTTCATTCTTCAGTCTCCTTTGAATCTTCGGATGGAAAAGCAACGGCTGACATGATCAACCGTTCAGGAGGTCCCTGACGTGGGGAATCCCCGTATTTGTTCAAATGGCGCACCGCAGGCGCCGCTAGCCGGAACGATAACAGGCAAGTTCGCACGACCCGATGGATCCGGACCATCGGGTATGCTGCGACTCCAAAAATCGGTCAGCGCGGACATGCCCAGGCTTGCTCTCACGCCTGCACACCTTCCAACCGATGTTTCAACTGCGTGTACCGCCTTGACAAACTTTCTACCCCACGGCTTGCCCGAGCTCAACCTGTTGATCGCGTTCGGCGTGCTGCTGGCATTCGGTACTTTGGGCGGCATCCTGGCGGCGCGTCTGCGCTGGCTGCCAACCATCACCGGCTTCATGGCACTGGGACTGATGATCGGCCCCAGCGGCTTCGGCCTGTTGTCGCGTGCCGATCTGGCCAGCGCGCGGGTGCTGGTCGACATCGCACTCGGCTTGATCCTGTTCCGTCTGGGCGCTTCGCTTCATCCCTGGACCATCGCGCGCAATCGCGGCCTGGTGCTCAGCAGTGTGGTCGAAAGCGGCATGACGTTCATCGCCATCCTGGGCCTGATGATCTGGCTGGGAACGGATCCGATGATTGCCGCGTTGGTGGCAGCGATCGCGGTTTCATCGTCGCCTTCGGTGCTGATTCACGTTGCCGACGAGTTGCGCGCCAAGGGGCCGACCACCGAAGCCGCCAAGGCGCTGGTCGCGATGAACAACATCCTGGCCTTCGTGCTGTTCTCGTTTTCACTGCCGCTGGCGCTCACCAGCGTCAATGTCGATCTGGTCACCGCCATGCTGGTGCCCGCCTATCAGCTGTTCGGCGCGGTGGTGGTGGCCCTGAGTGTCTCGTGGATCGTCACCCGCATCGCGTTGCAGACGCGGGTCAGCGAGCAACATTTCCGTTTCGCACTGGTCGTCGGGGCGGTGATGCTGGCGCTCGGCGCGGCGGTCGCCTTGAAGGTTTCGACCTTGTTCACGGCGCTGGCGCTGGGGGTTGCGTGCCGCTGGATGCAAGGACGCTCACGCCTGACGCTGGTCGAGTTCGGCGGCGGAGGCGACGTCTTCTTCATCATCCTGTTCGCTTTCGCTGGCGCCAACCTGCACCTGGGCGACCTGTGGCAGTTCATCTGGGTCGCGCTGGCCTTCGTTGCCGTGCGTTCACTGACCAAGTGCGCCTCGGTCTACGCCTGCGGTCGGGTCCTTGGTTACACGCGCCGCCAATCGGTGGGCGCCGGATTGCTGCTGGTGCCGATGGCCGGCCTGGCAATCGGCCTGGTCCAGACCACCAGCGACATGTTGCCTGCCCTCGGCTCGCAGATTGCGGCAGTTGTGCTCGGTGCAGTGGCCGTGTTCGAGACGGTCGGCCCGCCGCTTACCGCATTTGCTCTGCGCCTGACCGGTGAAGCCGGCGATCTGTCCAAGGTGACAACGCAGGCAAAACCTGCAGTCAACGACGCAGCGGCGAACGGTTAGCCATCTGCTGGACACCGGGATGACCGCAGGAACGCAGCGCGCAAGCCAGCTCGATTTGCCGATTTGCATCGGTACAAATATACTGACTGATCCGGAGCCTGAAACAGGCTTTCCCCGCGTTTTTCCTGCCCGCCATGGCCTCAGACATCCCACCGCCACCTTCGGGCAACCCGGATCAATCCACCCGTACAAGCGACACGGCACACGCTGAATCAGCGAGCCGGGTGCTGCGCCAATTCCGCCTCGTCTTCAACGCGATCAAGACCCACTTCCAGCAGGTCGAGAAGCTGGCCGGTGTCGGCGGCGCCCAAGTGTGGGCTTTGAGCGTGATTCGCGACCGGCCTGGAATCGGAGTCAATGAACTGGCCCGCGCGATGGACGTGCGCCAGCCGACCGCCAGCAACCTGGTGCGCACGCTGGTCGAACAGGATCTGGCCGAAGTGCGCAAAGACATGCGCGATCGCCGGTCAGTGCAACTGCATCTG
>JBDTQC010000267.1:0-5420 GCA_039932405.1 Ideonella sp. | reverse complement strand
CAATGGCGATGTGCTCGAGCCCGAGCACGGCCTGGTCTCGATCGGCTCGGGCGGTGCGTATGCACAGGCGGCTGCGCGCGCCTTGCTGCTGCACACCGAGATGAATCCGCAGGAGATCGTCAAGAAATCCCTGGCGATTGCCGGCGACCTGTGCATCTATACCAACCAGAATCACATCGTCGAGGTCCTGGAATGAGCGCCCCCGCACGGCCGCTCCGAAGGGGGCGCAGCGTCCCGCTCGGCGGGACCGCGCGCAGCGCGAGGGTGCAAACATCATGAGCGCGATGACCCCGCAGGAGATCGTCTCCGAACTCGACCGCCACATCGTCGGCCAGAAAGACGCCAAACGCGCGGTGGCAATCGCCATGCGCAACCGCTGGCGCCGCCAGCAGGTCGATCCGGCGTTGCGCGCCGAAATCACGCCGAAGAACATCCTGATGATCGGGCCGACCGGTGTCGGCAAGACCGAGATTGCCAGACGGCTGGCCAAACTGGCCGATGCGCCGTTCATCAAGGTCGAGGCCACGAAATTCACCGAAGTCGGCTATGTCGGCAAGGATGTCGACTCGATCATCCGTGATCTGGTCGAGATGTCGGTCAAGCAGCAGCGCGATTCGGCGATGCGCAAGCAGCGCAGCCGGGCCGAGGATGCCGCGGAGGATCGAATTCTCGACGTGCTGGTTGCGCCGCCACGGCTGTCCGCGCAAGCATCCGACGACCTCGACCGGCCGGCCGGCGCTTCGCCTGAAAACACAGCGCGCCAAGTGATGCGCAAGCGCCTGCGCGAGGGTTTGCTGGCCGACAAGGAAATCGACATCGATCTGGCAGACACCAAGCCCAGCCTCGAGATCATGGGCCCGCCCGGCATGGAAGAGATGGCCGAGCAGTTGAAAGGCATGTTTGCCAGCGTGGGGTCTGCGAAGCGCAAGACCCGCAAGGTCAAGATTGCCGATGCGTTGCGACTGCTGGTCGACGAAGAAGCGGCCAAGCTGGTCAACGAGGACGAGATCAGGACCAGTGCCTTGTTCAACGCCGAACAGAATGGCATCGTCTTCATCGACGAGATCGACAAGGTGGCCTCGCGCTCGGAGTCGAACAGCGCCGAAGTCTCGCGTCAGGGGGTGCAGCGCGACCTGCTCCCGCTGGTCGAAGGCACCGCCGTCAGCACCAAATACGGCATCGTCAATACCGATCACATCCTGTTCATTGCCTCGGGCGCGTTTCATCTGGCCAAGCCCAGCGACCTGATCCCCGAATTGCAGGGCCGGTTTCCGATTCGGGTCGAACTCGCATCGCTCAGCGTCGATGATTTCGAGGCCATCCTGACCCAGACCCATGCCAATCTGGTCAGGCAGTATCAGGCGCTGCTGGCGACCGAAGGCTTGACGCTGGATCTGACACCCGATGCCATCCGCCGCGTGTCGCAGATCGCTTTCGACGTCAACGAGCGCACCGAAAATATCGGCGCGCGGCGCCTGTCGACCGTGATGGAGCGCTTGCTCGACGAGGTCAGCTTCGATGCGCCGAACCGTGCAGGCCAGACCGTCCGGCTCGACGCCGCAGCGGTCGATGCCAAACTGGGCGAGTTGGCCAAGGACGAGGATCTTTCGCGCTATATCCTGTAGGTTTCGGCGGCTTTCTGCGCCTGCAGAACCAGCAGGCCGTCGAAGATCAGGCTGTCGATCGTCTCGAATTGAAGGTCGGTGATCGCCAGCAGCTTGGAGGCCGCACCGCCGCTCATCATCAATACCGGCTCCGCGCCGCTGAACTGGCACAGCTTGCGGTGCATGCGCTCGATTGCGCCGGCCATCGCGTTGGATCCGCCGCTCATCAGCGCGTCGCTGGTATTGGTCGGGAAATCGACGATTTCCCCAGTTGGCACCTTCAGCCCGGCCGTGCTCATCTCGAGCGCACGTTGCATCACGCCGAAACCGGGCAGGATCATGCCGCCCAGAAAATTGCCTTCGGCATCGATGGCGTCGACCGTGACCGCGGTGCCGACCATCACGACCAGCGCGGGCCGCGCCGCGCCGCGCGAGAGCACGCGGTGGCGCGCGCCGATCAGCGCCACGAAGCGGTCAGGGCCGAGCCGGTTCGGGTGATCGTAGCCATTCGTGATGCCACCGGCCCGCTTCGATGAAACCACCCAGCGCGGCGGCAGATCCCACAGTTCCAGCTGCTCTTCGACGCGCCGCTTGATGCCCTCGCCAGCAACCACGCAACCCAGCATGGTCTGGGGTACCGCCAGATCTTTCCAGACCGTATCGGCCAGGTCGTCGATGGTTTCGAGAAATATCGCGCCGTGTGCAAGCAAGGCCGCACCCGGCGCAGCGCCAGCGTACTGGGCCCATTTCAGACGCGTATTGCCGACGTCGATGGCGAGAAAAATCATCCGGGCAGGCCACCTGGGCGGCGGGATTGGCGAGAGCGCGAAGATTAACCGGTCTTGGAGGCCGGCGGCGATCGGGTGAAGCGATAGACTGCCCGGGGCCGACGAATGACGGCGGCGGTGACCCTCAGGAAGGAAGCAGCGTGGGCAAGAACTCGAATGACAGCGAAGTGGCGGTTGCGGGTCGCAACGGCGATGACCGTGCGATCGAGGCCGCACTCGCCGGGTTGGCGACCTGGCAATATGCCGACGCCGATACCGCCGCGAAAAAGCGTCAGGCTTTCGATCTGGCTCGTCTGGACCCCGCTGCGCGCCCGTTCAGCTGCGGCGACAAGGCTCGCGACAAGGCGGTCGTCGAATCGCTCGCGGCCGATATCGACGCGTTGCAGAACGTTTTCTATGCCGACCGTCGTTTCAAGCTGCTGATCGTGCTGCAGGGCACCGATACCAGTGGCAAGGACGGCACGGTTCGTGGCGTGTTCTCACTGACCAGCCCGCTGGGCGTCCACACGATCGGCTGGAAGGCGCCGAATGAGCCCGAACGTGCACATGACTACCTCTGGCGCATCCACCAGCAAGTGCCTGGCAACGGCGAGGTCATGATCTTCAACCGCAGCCACTACGAAGACGTGCTGGTTCCGCATGTCAACGGCTGGATCACCCCCGAGCAGACTCAGCAGCGCTACCGTCACATCAACGATTTCGAGCGCATGCTGACCGAGACCGGCACCGTGATCTGCAAGTTTTTGCTGCACATCTCGAAAGACGAGCAACGCGGGCGGCTGCAGGATCGGCTCGACGATCCGGCCAAGCACTGGAAATTCCAGCTCGGCGATCTGGATGCGCGCAAGCGCTGGGACGACTATCAGCGGGCCTACAGCGATGCAATTGCCGCCACCGGCACCCGTTGGGCGCCGTGGACCATCGTGCCGGCCGACTCGAAGACGCATCGCAACGTGATGATTGCCAGCATCGTGCGCCAGCAATTGCGGGCGCTGGGCCTGCGTTTTCCGCCCGGTGACCCGGCGCTCGACAAGATCAAGGTCGAGTGATTGCCGGGTAGCGCTCCAGGCTACGCCGGCTCAGGACGTCGATCAGTATTTGTAGCCGAAGCCCGCCGTCAGCAGCGTATCGGTATTTTTCAGGCCCGGTGCTACCTTGCTGTCATAGCGGACTGAAAAGCCGGTATTGAGGGTCCAGCCGCCGCTGATCGCGGTGGCCACGGTGGCGTCGAAGGTCGCCCGGTTGCCGTCGGCAATCAACGCCAGCGCGGTCGAGACGGTATTGCCGGAGGCCGCCGAGCCGCCGATGCTGATGCCGCCGTGCTCCGGAGCTGCCTGCCGGCGCTGCTCAGGGTGGCTTGCTCACCAGGTCGATGCGCCGCCGCAAGCTGTCCGCATCAGCGGTGTTGCCGGCCGTTTCGGCTGCTGTCAGCTGGATCTTCAACCACGCCAGCAACGGCCTGCGCCAGCCCTGCTGGGAGGCCTTTTCGACCGCCAGCGTGGCGATGGCAGGGTCGGCCTGGCCGCGCCGCAGGGCCACGCCGGCGGCCACCAGCACGCCCAAGGGATCGCCGATGCTGGCGATGGCCGGTGCCGAAATGGCCTGCGCCGCCGCGCGGTGCTGGGCCGGCAGCAGCGCCGCGTCGGCCGGGAGGGCAGCGCCTTCCAGGTAGCGTGCGTAGGCGCGTTCCTCGGCGCCTGCATCGAGCGCCAGCGCATCGAAGCCGGTGCAGGCCTCGAAGACGAGGCTGGCCACCCGGGTGGCGCAGCGCGTCAGCTCGGCCCGTGCGACCAGTTCGGCGCGGCCGGTGCGTGCCAGTTCGCTGCGCGCCCGGGCGAACTCGGTGGCTTCGACCCGGTCATCGCCCGACAGCCAGGCGTTGGTGGCCCGGTCGAGGCTGCTCTTGGCGTTCATCTGCCAGTCCGGCGGTGGCGGTGTGCTCGAGCAGGCGGCCAGCCACAGACAGCTCGAGGCCAGCGCCAGTTGCGCAATGGTGGAGCGCTTCTTCGTCATGGCAGCTGGATCTTCGTATCACGCGCAAATGGCCACTTGCGATTGACTTCGTTGACCAGTTGCTCGACCTTGCGCAGGCTGGCGTCGACTTCACTGCGCAAGGCGCCCAGGTCCACGCTTGCGGCCCGCGCATTGCCGGCAATCGCCTGGGCGTCGACCAGGATCGCGTCGACGCGTTTCAGGCTGGCGCGCGCTTCGCCGAGCATCCCGTTCAGCTGGATCACGGTGGCGCGTGCTTCCTTGACGACACCTTCACTGCCGAACACCTGGCTGTCTGCCTTGACGGCCAGGCCATCGAGCCGGCCAGTCAGCGTGTCGGCTTTCTGCGCCAGCCCGTCGATTCGCTTGATCATCTGGTTGGCATGATCGAGCGTGGCCAGGATCTTGCGAGCTTCCCCTTCATCACCCAGCAACACACCGAGGGCGCCACGCGGCCCGTTCAGGCGGACGGTGGCCGCATGCAGTTCGTCGAAGGTGCCGCTCAATGCCGAGCCGGAAGTCGTCATCTTGCTCAGGTTCGAGACCAGATCACGCACACTGACCAACAGCTTCTGCACCTCGGCCATGGCGTCGCCCGCCAGCAGATCGCGTTGCGCGCCATCTTCGAGCGGCGGATCGGTAAGTATGCCGCTGTAGGCGCGCAGCTTCGGTGCGCCGACCAATCCGGTTTCCATCGTGAAAACACTTGACTTGCGCAGCCAGCGGGCATCCTTGACCGGCACATCGACAACGATGCGCGCATTGCCCGCTTCCGACAGCTCGATCCGGTCGACACGGCCGATCGGAAAACCGGCAAAGGTCAGGTCCATGCCGGGAACCACGCCTTCGGCGTTGTCGGCAATCAGGATCACCGTCTGCGTGCGTTCGAACGCGCCGCGCGCGTACAACACGTAAGCGCTGGCCGCAGCGATCAGCAGCACCACCAGCCCGAACATCAAGCTGGCCTTGAAGTCCAGGTGGGCTACCGGTGGCGCGTCGTCATCGGGGGGGTTGTCGGCCATGCCGTCAATGGTAG
>JBDTQC010000266.1:0-5478 GCA_039932405.1 Ideonella sp. | reverse complement strand
GAAAAGTCCTGAGCCATGCGGACGATGGTGTCATAAACCGACTGGTCACCGTGTGGGTGGTATTTACCAATGACGTCACCGACGATACGGGCCGACTTCTTGTAAGGCCGGTTCCAGTCGTTGTTCAATTCGTGCATGGCGAACAGCGCCCGACGGTGCACCGGCTTCAGGCCGTCACGAGCGTCAGGCAGCGCCCGTCCGACAATCACGCTCATCGCATAATCGAGGTAGGAACGACGCATCTCCTCCTCGAGGCTGATGGGCAGAGTTTCTTTCGCGAACTGTGTCATTCCGGTGCGACCCGACCGCCTTGCGCGGTGGGGCTCTTTGGGGCCAAGCCGATGATTCTAAGGTGGCCGGGGATGTTGTGTATGCGCAACATTGAGGCCAGCTGGCGCGGCCCGGGCCCGCGAAAACGGGTTCACGCAAAGCCCTATGGCACAATCTGGCGAGTGGTAAGCACCTGCGAAAGTGGGGGTTTGCCAGTATTTTCCGGATCCTGTTCGGACGTTTTGCAGAACCTACTGCGCTTTCCCTCGAGAGGAGAACCATGAAGAAACTGAACAATGTGGCGTCGATCTTCGCAACCGCTGCTCTCGCCGTTGCGAGCTCGGGCGCTTTCGCCCAAGCAAGAACCATCGACAACTGGCTGAACCCAAATGGCCTCGTCTGGAAGAACGGCACCAATGAGCTTTGCTGGCGCGATGCGTACTGGACGCCAGCCACTGCCGCCGAAGGCTGCGATGGTGCGTTGATGGCGGCTGCGCCAATGGCGCCCCCGGCGCCGGCCCCCGCTCCTGGCCCGCGTCCTGCGCCGGCTCCAGGCGCTCCGCCGGCGGCTGCTCCCGCCCCGGCACCGACGCCGCCGGTGGTTGTTGCCCCGACCAGCGAGAAAGTCACCTTTGCTGCCGACGCCTTCTTCGACTTCGACAAGTCGGTGCTGAAGCCGGAAGGTCGCGCGAAGCTCGACGATCTGGTCAGCAAGATGTCCGGTATCAACCTCGAAGTGATCATCGCCGTCGGCCACACCGACTATATCGGCAGCGACAGCTACAACCAGCGCCTGTCGATCCGTCGTGCAGAAGCCGTCAAGGCCTATCTGGTTGGCAAGGGTGTCGAGAAGAACCGGGTCTACACCGAAGGCAAGGGCGAGAAGCAGCCGATCGCCGACAACCGCACCTCGGAAGGCCGCGCGAAGAATCGCCGCGTGGAAATCGAAGTGGTTGGCACGCGCAATCGCTGATACCCCAAGTTTTCGTTCTCGACGGAACTTGAAACCCCGCTTCGGCGGGGTTTTTTATTGGCAACCCACAGCTGTAAATAGATCGACCGCGCGGGATTGCTCTATGGCTCTACCGATCACCGCTCCTTCGCATGCATGGTGGACCGGTGTGCGCACTTTGCGGGCGATTGCGGCTGCCGACAATTGCCGCCACTCGACGCAGCCATTAAAAAACCCGCCGGGCGCAAGCCGGGCGGGTCAGATTGGAGCGAAGCAGCAATATCAGCGCAGCTTCGTTTCCTTGTACATCACGTGTTTGCGTGCCTTCGGATCGAATTTCATGATTTCGATCTTTTCCGGCATGGTCTTCTTGTTCTTGTCGGTCGTATAGAAATGACCGGTGCCGGCAGAAGATTCCAGCTTCACTTTTTCACGTCCACCCTTTGCCATGATTTGCTCCTGAGCTCAGTGGTTTAGATTACGTGGCGAGCACGCAAGTCGGCGACGACTTTTTCGATGCCCACTTTGTCGATCAGGCGCAACGCGGCATTCGAGATGCGCAGCCGGACCCAGCGATTTTCGGTTTCGAGCCAGAATCTGCGGTATTGCAGGTTCGGCAGAAAGCGACGCTTGGTCTTGTTATTGGCGTGAGAAACATTGTTTCCCACCATCGGGCCTTTGCCCGTGACTTGACAGACGCGTGCCATCACGCTTCTCCCATCTCTTAAAAACCGGAGTGAAACACTCGGATGTGGTTGCCGAACGACTTTCGGCAAAGACGACGATTATAGCCCGCTTTGGCGTCCGACCGAGCGTGCGATGTCATTGCTCCAGGAATCGCTGGGCATCGAGTGCCGCCATGCAGCCGGTTCCCGCGCTGGTCACCGCCTGGCGATAGACATGGTCTTGCACGTCGCCGGCGGCGAATACACCCGGCACGCTGGTTTGCGTGGCCATGCCAGCCAAGCCGCTGCGGGTCATGATGTAGCCGTCCTTCATCTCTAGCTGACCGGTGAAGATGTCGGTATTGGGCTGATGCCCGATCGCGATGAAGCAGCCATGCACCACCAAATCGCGCGTGCTCGAATCGACGGTACTTCTGATCCGCACCCCGGTCACACCACTGGTGTCGCCGAGCACTTCATCGAGCGTGTTCCACAAATGCAGTTCCATGCTGCCGGCTGCGACCTTCGCCATCAGCTTGTCGACCAGGATGGGCTCGGCGCGGAACTTGTCGCGGCGGTGGATCAGGTGCACCTTGCTCGCGATGTTCGACAGGTACAAAGCCTCTTCGACCGCGGTATTGCCACCCCCGACCACGCAGACTTCCTGCCCGCGGTAGAAAAACCCGTCGCAGGTTGCGCAACCACTGACACCCTTGCCCATGAACGCCTGTTCGGAAGGCAATCCCAGGTATTTGGCCGATGCGCCAGTGGCGATGATCAAGGCATCACAGGTGTAGACGGCCGAGTCGCCAGTCAAGGTGAACGGACGCTGGCTCAACTCGACCTGGTTGATGTGATCGAACACGATCTTCGTGTTGAAACGTTCGGCATGTTTCTGGAAGCGCTGCATCAGCTCAGGCCCTTGGACGCCGTCGACGTCGGCTGGCCAGTTGTCGACGTCGGTGGTCGTCATCAGTTGGCCGCCCTGGGCAATCCCGGTGATCAACATCGGTTGCAGGTTGGCGCGTGCGGCATAGACGGCGGCGCTGTAACCGGCGGGACCGGAGCCGAGAATCAGGACGCGTGAATGGATGGGCTGGTCGTTCATGGGAAAAGGGTTTGGCGCGAGACAGAGTCTGCAATTTTCCCATGCCGGAGACGCCGGGTCATCAAACCCGCTCATCTTCGCGATAGCTTCGCGCTGCGGACCGGGTTATAAGACGGACCTGCAAAAGATATCAAGCCGCTGCCGGCCGTTTCGAACCGTTGTCGAACTACTCGAAAGCGACCGACCTGACCGGCGAACTTGTCATAACAACAGCAACCAGAGGATGAGGATTCGTCATGGCGATGCTTTCCAATCTTGACCTGATCCGTCGAGTGCCACTGTTTTCAATGTTGACCAACGAGCAGGCGCAAGGCATCGCCGACAACGTTGTCAAGCGACGCATGCGTCGCGGCGAGCTGGTGATCGAGGCAGGACGCAAGTCGAATGCCTTGTTCATCCTGCTGACCGGACGGGCCCGCGTCATTGCGGCCGACGAGCGCGGCCGCGAAGTGATCCTGGCGGTGCTGAAGGCGGGCGATTACGTCGGTGAGATGAGCTTGATCGACAACGAACCGCATTCAGCCACTGTGCGAACCGAGGTGCAGTCCGACATGCTGGTGCTCGGACGCCCCGAATTTGCCCGTTGCCTGCCCGAGAATTCGAGCCTTTCGTACGCCATCATGCGCGGCCTGGTGCAGCGCCTGCGCAACGCCGATCGACAGATCGAATCGCTGGCGCTGCTGGATGTATACGGACGCGTCGCAAGAAGTCTGCTCGACATGGCAGAGACCGTCGGTGAAGACAAGGTGATCCGCAGCAAGGTGTCGCGCCAGGATCTGGCCAAGGTGGTAGGTGCCTCGCGCGAGATGGTCAGCCGGGTCATGAAGGATCTGGAAGAGCGCGGCATGGTGCATACGCGCGAAGATGGCTCGGTGTTGATCGCGAACCGATTGGTCTAGGGCACAACCCCGCAGCGGCTGACGCCGCATCCGCAAAGCCGGATCCGCCACATCCGCGACAATGGCGGGCATGACATTTCCGCTTGGATCCCTGGGTTCTGAAACTGGTGCGGAGGCGCCCGTGCCGGCGCGTTCTGCGCGCGCCACGCGAGCATCGCGAGCTGCTTCGGCCGCCGGGCCGGTGCCGCAGGCCACCAACCATTGGCGCGAGCAGGCGTTGGTGATGGTCGGCGGTGTGTTGTGCCTGTTGGCGCTGATTGCGCTGCTGACCTACAGCGCCACCGACCCGGCGTTCTCCACTTCGGGCAGCCGGTTGGAAGCCGTGCACAACAAGGCGGGGGCGATTGGCGCATGGGTGGCCGATTTCGGGCTGTTCCTGTTCGGCTATTCGGTCTGGTGGTTGTTGCTGATCGGTTTTCGCAACTGGCTGGGCGCACTGGCACGCTTGATTCGGGCCAGCCACCAGACCAAGGTGGCCACACCCCCGCCGATGCGCTGGGCGTTCTGGGTCGGCTTGATCCTGTTGATCTGTGCCAGCAGCGCGCTCGAATGGACCCGCTTGTATCAGTGGGAGTCGCACCTGCCCGGTGGCCAGGCCGGTGGTGTGCTTGGTGCCATGCTGGGCTCGCTGAGCCAGCGCGGACTCGGCTTTGTCGGTTCGGGTGTGTTGTGGATTGCGATCGGGGTCGCCGGCTTGTCGATGGCGTTCCGGTTTTCGTGGTGGCGACTGGCCGAGAAAGTCGGTTCGTCGATCGATGCGTTGTGGGCCAGTCGAACCGAGCGCAAGGAGCGTGCCGAAGATGCGCGACTCGGTCAACGCGCATTGCGTGAACGCGAAAAGCAACTCGACACTGTTCATCAGCATGTGTCGGTTGAACATGTGCCGGTGGTCATCGAACCGCCGCCGCCGCCACCACCGCGCAGTGAACGGGTGGCCAAGGAAAAGCAGGCGCCGTTGTTCACCGAACTGGCGGACACCAAGCTACCGCAAGTCGATCTGCTCGATGCGGCGCCGGCCGGTCGAATCGAGACCGTGACGCCCGAAACCGTCGAGATGACCTCGCGTCTGATCGAAAAGAAGCTGCAGGATTTCGGCGTCGAGGTTCGCGTGGTTGCGGCCTCACCGGGCCCGGTGATCACGCGTTACGAGATCGAGCCGGCCACCGGTGTCAAGGGTTCGCAGGTTGTCAATCTGGCCAAGGATCTGGCCCGCTCGCTGAGCCTGGTCAGCATCCGTGTGGTCGAGATCATTCCCGGCAAGACGACGATGGCGCTCGAGTTGCCGAACGCCCGGCGCCAGATGATCCGGTTGTCGGAGATCCTGGGTTCGCAGATCTACAACGATGCCTCCTCGCAACTGACGATGGGGCTGGGCAAGGATATCGTCGGCAATCCGGTGATTGCAGATCTGGCCAAGATGCCGCACTGCCTGGTCGCCGGAACCACCGGCTCGGGCAAGTCGGTCGGCATCAACGCGATGATCCTGAGCCTGCTCTACAAGGCCGAGGCGCGCGACGTGCGGCTGATCCTGATCGACCCGAAGATGCTCGAGATGAGCGTCTACGAAGGCATCCCGCACCTGCT
>JBDTQC010000265.1:0-5492 GCA_039932405.1 Ideonella sp. | reverse complement strand
GCCGATTTCCTCAACTATCCGCCTGGCGATTTCTGTGGCCATCCTTGTTGCGGGCATTGGTATCAGTGTCGCGGGCCTGCTGGCGTTTCGGCGGGCTAAAACGACGGTCAACCCCACCAAACCAGAACGAGCCTCGGCTTTGGTCACGACGGGCATCTACCGTGTCACCCGAAACCCCATGTATCTGGGGCTGGCCCTGGTCTTGATTGCCTGGGCGGTCTTTCTGTCTTCCGCGTGGGCGCTGCTCGGGGTGGTGGGCTTCGCGCTCTATATGGGTCGCTTCCAGATTGCGCCAGAAGAGCGCGCACTCTCGCGGCTCTTCGGAAGCGAGTTCGAGTCATACAAGGCAAGTGTGCGTCGGTGGCTGTGAGCCAAAAAGGCCGGAGTCATATTCACACCTCTTCGATCCGTCGCCCGGCTGTACCTGGCCGGGTCACCAGGCTGCGATCGATGCTCGATTTCAAGTCGTTGGCGAATACCGAGCCGACGAAGACGTAGTCGGCGCGCACCTGCGCCGGGGTCAGCGTGACCAGCAAATAGCCGCGGTCGCTGGTCTGGGCATAGCGCAGGTCGGGCACCATACGGACGAAGGAATCGGCCAGAAACTGACGTCCGATGCGGGGGTATTCGAGCTCCAGTCCGGCCGACGTCACCGAGGTGGTTGCGAACTCGACCCCGACTGCGGCGCCGCTGGCGTCTTTCAGGTCGCTGGCCCAGGCGTTGTGCGAATCGCCCGCGAAAACGACCAGGTTCTTGTCGAGCCGGCGTGCGGTGTCGAATATCGACTCGCGGGCCGCCGGGTAGCCATCCCACGTATCAGATTTGAAAGGCGCGCGCGGCTGCGCAACCAACGCGCGTTGCGCTTCGCTGCGTGAGGCTTCCGCGGTGGCCTGCGCCGACACGAAGGCCGAAATGGCGTCCTCGCTGAGGTCGTCGAGCACACTCAGCGGCAAATGCATGCGCGCCATCCAGACCTGTGAACCGAGCAGCTGCCAGGTCGCATTCGACGCCTGCAGCCCGGCATTCAGCCAGGCCGCCTGCTCGATGCCAAGCATCTGTCGAGTCGGGCTGGCGGTGACGCCGGACAGGTGGTCTTCGCGCGAGGCCTGCGGGTCGCGACCGAGGGCGCGCGCGTCCAGCATGTGCAGTGTCGCGAGATTGCCGAATTCGAAGCGGCGATAGATCTTGGCCGGCATCGTCGGATCGGGCAGGCGGATCGGCAGCCATTCCAGGTAGGCCTGCATGGCCGCCGCGCGGCGGTCGGTGAAGCTGCCCTTGCTCGGATCGTGCGAGTTCGCACCGTCGCGCCAGATGCCGTTGATCAGATCGTGATCGTCCCAGACCGCGATCACCGGCATGGTGGCGTGCATGGCCTTCAGATCGAGGTCACCGCGGTAGAAAGCGTGACGCGCCCGGTAGTCTTCCAGCGTGATCAGTTCGCGGTCGGGTTTCCAGTTGCGACCCAGCAGGCGCGCAGCAAATTCGAGCCCGCGGCTGAGGTCGGATTCGTAGATGTAGTCGCCCAGCAGCACTGCGGCGTCGATGTCGCCGCGCCGGGCTGCATCGGCGTAGGCGTGGAACTGACCGACCGGGTAGGCGGCGCAGGTCAGTACCGCCAGCCGCACCTGGGTGACCGCACCCGCCGCCAGGGTCTTGGTGCGCCCGACCGATGACTGTTCGTCCAGATAGCGGAAACGGTAATAGTAGGTCGTGCCCGGCTGCAGGCCCACCGCGTCGACATGCACGGTGTAGTCGCGCGCCTGGCTGGTGGAGACGATGCCCGAGGCCACGACGCCTGCGAACAGCGCGTCCGCCGAGACCTCCCAGCTGACTTCGGCTGATCCGGCGGTGCTGGGCGTCACCCGTGTCCAGAGGATGACGCGATCGGCCAGCGGGTCGCCGCTGGCCACGCCATGACCGAAGGTGCCTTCGGGCTCGGTGCCGCGGCCGCCGCCGCAGGCCGACAGGCCGATACCGAGAACACCCAAGCCGGCCGCGTACAGCGCGCTGTCTTTCACGAAGCGTCGGCGCGTGATCGGCGCGGTTTCAGCGTGTGGTTCGCTGGTTTCGATTGGCTGGTCGGGTGCGGGCGGGTCAGCCTGGTTCATTCCGGTCTCCTGTCTGCATTGCAAGTGTTTCAGTGGCAAGCGTTGACTGCATCTTCGCACCTGGCTGCCGACATGCCAGGTCGACGCCCATTCGGCGACCCTCGTATTGATACTTTCTTGATGCCCGACGCCCCAATCTCTATACCGATTTGAGGTCGTTGTCCCTACGCTTCACGGCATCGAAACACATCTCATGAGGGGTTCATGGACATCCTGTTTCTCGGTGCGAACTGTCTCTGTTTGAAGTCCAAATTCGTAAACAGGTATACGATATAGTGCGTGATCAAAAGAGATTTCAGCCAGCGCTTCGGCTTCCTGGTCAACGAAGTCGGCCGGCTTTACGGACGTCGGTTCGACCAGCTCGCGCGGGCTGAACTGGGACTGTCGCGCGCGCAGTGCCGCCTGATAGGGGTGCTTGCCATGCACGACGGCGACGCTCCGCTGTCGCAGGCCGAACTGGCCGAGCGCCTCGACCTCACGCCGATGGGCGTCACCAGCCTGTGCGACCGCATGGCTGCAGCCGGCTGGCTGCGGCGCAATGCGCATGCCACCGATAGGCGCGTCAAGCAGATCGAGCTGTTGCCGGCTGCCTACGAGGCGCTGGACAAGGCACTGGCGCTGGGCGACGCGCTACAGGCTCAGGCGCTGGAAGGCCTCGGGGCGGCCGAGCGCAGCCAGCTCATGTCGCTGCTCCGCAAGGCCCATTCCAACCTCAGCGACCCGGGCGCAACATGAGCGCGGTCGGGCCAGCCGCGGCGCCAGGCCACGCTGGCGTCAAGCACCGCGGCATGATCACGATCTCGATCATGCTGGCGACCATCATGCAGGCGCTCGACACGACGATCGCCAACGTGGCGCTGCCGCACATGCAGGGCAGCCTGCAAAGTTCGCAAGACCAGATCACCTGGGTGCTGACCTCGTACATCGTGGCCGCCGCGATCGCCACCCCGATGACCGGCTGGCTGTGCGCACGCTGGGGTCGGCGCCAGATCTTCCTGATCGCGGTGGTCGGCTTCACGACCGCTTCGGCGCTGTGCGGCATGGCCGAATCGCTTTGGCAGATCGTTGCGGCGCGGTTGCTGCAGGGCGTCTTCGGCGCCGCGCTGGTGCCGCTGTCGCAAGCTGTGCTGCTGGACATCAATCCGAAGGAAAAGGTCGGCCAGGCGATGGCAATCTGGGGCGCCGGCATCATGGTGGGGCCGATCCTCGGACCGGTCATCGGTGGCTGGCTGACCGACCACGCCAGCTGGCGCTGGGTGTTCTACATCAACCTGCCGGTGGGCGTGCTGGCCTTCCTCGGCATCGCGCGCTTTCTGCCCGAGAGCCGACCGACCGCCGGGCGCCTGGATGTGTTCGGCTTTGCGACATTGAGCCTGGGAATCGGCATGCTGCAGATGATGCTGGATCGCGGCGAACAACTCGACTGGTTCGACTCGACGGAAATCTGCATCGAGGCGGTCGGCTGCGTGCTGGCCTTTGCCTATTTCATCGCGCATACCTGGACCAGCACCGGCGTTACCTTCCTGAACCGCGCGCTGCTGAAGGATCGCAATTTCATCACCGGCAGCCTGTTCGCCTTCGTCGTCGGCATGTTGCTGTATGCCACGATGGCGCTGTTGCCCACCTTGCTGCAGACCGTGCTCGGCTACCCGGTTGTCTATACCGGCATCGTGATGGCACCGCGCGGCATCGGGACCATGCTGGCGATGCTGGTTGTAGGCCGGATGGTGCAACACGTCGACGTGCGCGCGATCATGGCGGTGGGTTTTTCTCTGACAGCACTGTCGCTGTACCAGATGACCTCGCTGACGCTGGAAATGGACAGCAGCATGATCGTCATTTCCGGGTTCGTGCAGGGGTTGGGCATCGGCTTCACGTTCGTGCCACTCAGCGCTGCCACCTTCCAGACATTGGCGCCGCACCTGCGCAACGAAGGCACGCCGATCTACAGCCTGATGCGCAACATCGGCAGCAGCGTCGGCATCTCGATCATGCAGGCCTTGCTGAGTCGCAGCACGGCGCGCGCGCATGCCGAGTTGTCGCTCGATATTTCGCTTTCCAATCCGGTCCTGCAGATGCTGCCGCATGCCCTCGGCGCCGATACGCCAGGTGGTCTGGCGCTGCTGAATGTCGAAGTCAGTCGGCAAGCGGCCATGATCGGCTACGTGGCGGACTTTCGCCTGATGATGGTGTTGGCACTTGTCGCAGTACCGCTGTTGTTGCTGATCCGCAAGGCCAGGTCGGCGCCGCCCGCGGCCGCTGGAATCGAGGCCGCGCACTGAGCCGCACACTGATGCCGCACGCTGAGGACGCTCACCGGCACCGCTCACCGTCGCCTCGTCGTTGATCCCGGCATCCTTTCAGCGCGGCAACCAGTCCGTGATCACCGCAGACACTGCTGCGCCAGTTTTGGGCTCGCCCTTGCGGATCGGTCGACCGGCCAGCACCCAGGTGACCAGGGTTTCGTCGTCGGCGCAGAAGGCACGCCGAATAGCGGGGTCGGCCACCGACGGGCCGCTGAGCGCCTTGGCGCCGAATCCCATCAGGTGCAAGGCGTTCAGAAAATTCATCAGCGCCGCGCCGATGCAAAGCCACTGTTCGTGCACCGGTACGTCTGGCACGCCCTCTTGCACCCGTCCCACCAGCGCGGCGAGCCCGGGACCGTTGAAGGCGCGTGATCGGGCCTTGTCCACCGCATCGCTGGCATGGCCGCGCTGCGCCGCGTGCTCGGCGAACAGTTCGGCCAGCGCTGGCCGGTGCTGGTCGTCGATGATCACGAAGCGAAACGGGTGCAGGCCGCCGTGGTCGGGTGCGCGCAGCGCCAACGCAGCGGCGCGTTGCCATTGCGTGGCGCTTGGCGCCGGATCGGCCAGATACTTCGGGCCGACCGAGTATCGACGCGCCAGCAGGTCGAACGCCGCGGATTGCAGCATGGGCTCCGGCTCACCGGATGGCTCGGCCGTCGCCATCATCCCGAACGCCCGGTCAGGTAGACGGCGGCCTGCACCCGCGAGCTGAGGTTCAGTTTTCTGAGGATGTGCTGCACGTGGATCTTGACCGTCGCCTCGGCGATGCCGAGCTCGCGAGCAACCTCCTTGTTGCTGGCGCCGCGGGCGATGTGGGCGAGGATCTCGCGCTCGCGCGGCGACAGGCTGTGAATCGGATCCTGATCGTGGCCGTTGTTCGTGTCGGGCGACGCTCCCTGACGCGACTGGAAGGCACTTACCAGCTTGCTCGTCATCTCCGGACTGACCACCGATTCGCCGGCCATGGTGCGCAGGATCGCCGTCACCAACATGTCGCTGTCCATCGTCTTGAGCAGATAGCCGCATGCGCCCGCGCGCAGCGCCGCGGCCAGATCGCGACCGTCCTCGCTCACCGTGA
>JBDTQC010000264.1:0-5502 GCA_039932405.1 Ideonella sp. | reverse complement strand
CGCAGAACCGTCCGACGGTGTTTCGCCGTCTACCGCGCCTGCAACAGGGCAAATGGCAGTCGGTCGGCCGGCTCGATCTGAATACCGAAGGGCTGTTGCTGTTCACCAATTCCGGTGAGCTCGCGAACCAGTTGATGCATCCGCGCTTTGGTGTCGAGCGCGAATATGCGGTGCGGGTGCTCGGAAAGCTCGACGACATGGATCGGGCACAGTTGCTGGAGGGGGTCAATATCGAAGGTCAGACCGCCTCGTTCCGCTCGATCGAGGATGGTGGTGGCGAAGGCGCCAATCGCTGGTACCGCGTGGTCATCACCGAAGGGCGCAACCGCGAGGTGCGCAAGCTGTTCGAGGCGGTCGAATTGACTGTCAGTCGGCTGATCCGGATCCGCTACGGCAACTTCGTTTTGCCGCGCGGCCTCAAGCGCGGTGCCTGGGTCGATCTCGACCCGGCCGACGTGCGGGCCATCCGGCAACTGGCCGGTGGGGTGAAGAACGACACGCGTCCGGCTCAGTCCGGTCAGGCGCCGAACGCTCCCCGCCAGCAGGAACGCGGGCGCAACAAGGGCGGCCGCGGCAACGAACGCGGTGATCGCCAGCCCAATCAGCAGCAGACGAGGGCGCCACAAGGCCAAAATGGACCGCAAGGCCAGAACGGCCCGCGCCAGGGGCCTCGGCAGGCGCCCCGCGAGGACTATCCGCCAGCCCCGCCGGTAGATCGCGATCGCGGTGACGACGATTTCGAAGACGATTTCGATCCGGCGCGAATTCCCAATCCGCTCGAGCAGACGTTTGATCGTCGCTTCGTCCAGGGCGCTCGCAATTCGGGCGGGCGCGGTTTTGGACAGGGCGGCGGGGGTTTTGGCCCGGGCGGCAGCGCGCCCGGTCGCAATGCACCCCGCAAACCTGGCGCACCCCGTGAACCCGATCCATTGCAGACATCGGTCGGCTACATCGGTGCCGATGCCTTCCATCGGAAAAATCGCGGCGGCGGCGGCGGCGGCGGTGGTGGTGGTGGTGCAGGTGGTGGAAATCGCGGCGGTGGCGGCTTCGGTGGTAACCGGGGCGGCAGCGGCGGCGGTGCAGGCGGTGGCAAGCGCGGACGCTGAGTGCCCGCTTACAATTGTGGGCTTTGCCCGATATCGAATTCAGTTGAACTCAGGAGAATCAGATGGCTGTTGAACGTACTCTGTCGATCATCAAACCGGATGCGGTTGCGAAAAATGTGATCGGTCAGATCTACAGTCGCTTCGAAGGCGCAGGTTTGAAAGTGATTGCCGCGCGCATGGCGCATTTGTCGCGTGGCGAGGCCGAGGCCTTTTATGCCGTCCACAAGGAGCGCCCGTTTTTCAAGGATCTGGTCAGCTTCATGATCTCCGGCCCGGTGATGATCCAGGCCCTGGAAGGTGAAGGCGCGATCGCCAAGAACCGTGATCTGATGGGCGCAACCGATCCGAAAAAGGCCGACAAAGGCACGATCCGCGCCGATTTCGCCGACAGCATCGATGCCAATGCCGTGCATGGCTCCGACGCGGCTGAAACCGCGGCTGTCGAAATCGGCTTTTTCTTCCCGGCGATGAACGTCTACAGTCGTTGAATCGACTGCATTGCTTTCGTCAACCGTCCACGACATTCTTGCAAAGGCTCCTCCCGGCGCTGGCATGACCGCTGTCAATCTGCTCGACTTCGACCTCGAAGGGCTCGCCCAATGGTGTGCGGGCCTGGGAGAGAAGCGTTTTCGGGCAACTCAGCTTTTTCGCTGGATCCATCAGCGCGGCGCGAGCGACTTCACGCAGATGAGCGATCTTGCGAAGTCGCTGCGCGACAAGCTCGCAACGATGGCCTGCGTGCAGCCACTTGAGATTGCCAGCGAGCAGGCCTCGGTCGATGGCACGATCAAGTGGCTGTTTTCGGTTGGCAATGGCGATGCAGTCGAAACCGTGTTCATTCCTGAAGACGATCGCGGCACCCTGTGTATTTCGTCGCAGGCGGGCTGTGCGGTCGGCTGCCGCTTTTGTTCGACCGGCCACCAGGGGTTCAGTCGCAATCTGTCGACCGCTGAAATCCTCGCCCAGCTCTGGTTTGCCGAACACCACCTGCGCCAGCGCCTGAAGGTGCCGGATGGTCAGCGCGTCATCACCAATGTCGTGATGATGGGCATGGGTGAGCCCTTGCAAAACTACGCCGCCTTGTTGCCGGCATTGCGGGTCATGCTCGACGACCACGGCTACGGCCTGTCGCGGCGCCGCGTGACGGTGTCGACCTCGGGTGTGGTGCCGATGATCGATCGGCTGCGCCAGGACTGCCCGGTTGCCCTGGCGGTTTCCTTGCACGCGCCAACCGATCCGCTGCGCGACGATCTCGTGCCGCTGAACCGAAAATACCCGCTGGTCGAATTGCTCGGCGCCTGTCAGCGCTATCTGGAAAAGGCGCCGCGCGATTTCATCACCTTCGAATATTGCATGCTCGATGGTGTCAATGACAGCCTCGAACAAGCGCGTGCGCTGGTCGATCTGGTCAACGGGCGCGGCGCCGACGGGCAGGCTGTGCCGATCGTTTCCTGCAAGTTCAATCTGATCCCGTTCAATCCTTTCCCGGCTTCCGGCTTGCTGCGTTCGCCCCCCGAGCGGGTTCAGGCATTCGCGCGCTGTCTGCAGGATGCCGGTGTCGTCACAACGGTGCGCAAGACGCGTGGCGACGACATCGATGCCGCTTGCGGCCAATTGGCCGGCGAGGTGCAGGATCGAACCCGCATCAAGGAGCGCACGGCGTCGCGTTCTCCGATCCGCATTCACCGCCGTCCAGCCGATCCGGCTGGCGCCGCCCACGTGGCGACGGTGCGGCAGCGATGAGGGCCGAACGGTTGGCATTGCAGCTGGCAGGGGTGATCCTGGTTTGCACCCTGCTGGCGGCTTGCGCAATTCCGGCTGGTCGCATCGCAAGCCAGACTGCATCGCCGGACCGCGTTACCGCATCCGACGAACCTGAGAACACGCGGCGTGCGCGGGTCCGGCTCGAACTGGCCAGTGCCTATTTCGGACGCGGCCAGGTCGTCACCGCGCTGGATCAGGTCAAGCAGGCGATTGCCGCTGATCCGACGATGGGGCCGGCATTCAACTTGCGCGGTCTCATCTACTCCAACCTCGGCGACAACGCACTCGCCGAGGAAAGCTTTCGCCGCGCCTTGACGCTGGATGCCGGCGATGCCGATTCCATGCAGAACTACGGCTGGCATCTGTGTCAGCAAGCGCGTTTTGCGGAGGCCGATGCCCTGTTCAGTCGCGCGCTCGAGGTGCCGCGTTATCGCGACGCACCTCGCACGCTGTTGACGCGTGGCATCTGTCAGGCACGCTCTGGCAATCTAGAGCTGGCTGAGCACACCCTGCAGCGTGCCTTCGAACTCGATGCCGGAAACCCGGCCATCGCCGTCAATCTGTCCGAGGTGCTGTATCGCCGCGGCTCGTTCGAACGTGCCCGGTTCATCATGCGTCGGGTAAATGGCATGCCGGACGTGAGCAACGCGCAGACCTTGTGGCTGGCTGCGCGGATCGAAAACAAGTTGGGCAATTCTCAGGCCGCCCTTGCGATGGGCGATCAACTGGCTGCGCGATTCCCTGAGTCGCCCGAGGCCGGTGCATTCGAGCGGAGGCGGTTCGATGATTGATGCGGACCGGGCGACCGGCGGGGCAACGGGTGGCGCAGCCAGCCCGGGTGGAGCAGGGCGCTTGTTGCGCGAGGCGCGCGAGGCGCAGGGTCTATCGCTCGACATGTTGGCCACGACGATCAAGGTCAAGGCGAGCAAGCTCGAGCTGCTGGAGTCCGAGCATTTCGACAAACTGCCCGATGCAACTTTTGCGCGTGCTTTGGCGCAAACCATGTGCCGAGCACTGAAGATCGATGCGGTCCCCGTGCTGGCGCTGTTGCCGCCAGCGTCGGGCCATCGCATCGAAATGGTCAGTGAAGGTCTCAATGCGCCATTCCGGGATCACCCGTCTCGGCTCGACCCGATGGCCTGGATTTCGATTGCCAGATCGTTGTGGGCGCCTGCGCTCGTGCTGGCACTGGCTGCGCTGCTTTATTTTCTGCCCAACGGTTTCATGCAATCGACCGCCTCGACGGTGCGCGAGGCGATCGACTCGTTCAAGACCAGCCGCGCGGCCGATGCCCCATCGGCTGAAGTGGCCGGCATGCCGCCCGGCGAACCAGCGGCGTCGGCCTCGCCCGTGCTGGTGCCACAGGGCGATGTCCCCGCCACTGGGATTCCGGCCACGGTTGCAACTGCACCCGTGGCGCCAGCGGTTTCCACCGAACCCACACGGTTGGTGCCTGCACCAGGTGCCGGGGCGCTCGAATTGCGCGCCCGCTCCGAGTCATGGGTCGAAGTGAAGGATGGGCGCGACCGCGTGCTGTTGTCGCGCAGCCTGAAGCCGAACGAAACCGTGACGCTCGATGGGGTGATGCCGATGCGGGTGAAAATCGGCAACGCGGCGGTGACCGAGCTGCGCTATCGGGGCGAACTGATCGATCTGGCGCCAATGACCAACGAAAATATTGCGCGGGTGCAATTGAAGTGACTGCCATCCAACACAGCGGGGCCTTGCCGGCGCTCGACGCCTACATTGAGCCGACAGCGCCAGCAGCGCGGCATCGCCTGCAAGCGCAGGTGCGCTGGGGCGAGCGGCTGGTCACCATCGGAGGCGATGCGCCGGTGCGTGTGCAATCGATGACGAATACCGATACGGTCGACGTCATCGGCACCGCGATCCAGGTCAAGGAGCTGGCGGTCGCCGGATCGGAACTGGTTCGCATCACCGTCAATACACCTGAGGCGGCGGCCGCCGTTCCGCACATTCGCGAGCAGCTCGACCGGATGGGAATCGATGTGCCGCTGGTCGGCGATTTCCATTACAACGGCCATCGACTGCTGAGCGATTTTCCCGCCTGTGCGCAGGCCTTGTCGAAATACCGGATCAACCCCGGCAATGTCGGCAAGGGCGAAAAGGGCGACCGGCAGTTTGCGCAGATGGTCGAAATTGCCGCCCGCTACGACAAGGCCGTGCGAATCGGCGTCAACTGGGGCAGCCTCGACCAGGAATTGCTGGCGAAGATGATGGACGAGAACGGCCGGCTGGCCGAGCCGTTCGAGCCGAAGCAGGTGATGTACCGCGCAATCGTCAGTTCGGCCATCGAATCCGCGCGCGACGCGCAGGCGATCGGCCTGCCGGCGCACCAGATCATCCTGTCGTGCAAGATGAGTGGCGTCCAAGACCTGGTCACGGTCTACCGGGCCTTGGCACAACGCTGCGATTACGCGCTCCACCTTGGCCTGACCGAAGCCGGCATGGGCACCAAGGGCACGGTTGCGTCGGCGGTCGCGTTGTCATTGCTGCTGCAAGATGGCATCGGCGACACCATCCGGGTCTCGCTGACTCCGCAGCCCGGCGAGGCGCGCACGCAGGAAGTGGTGGTCGCGCTGGAAATCCTGCAATCGCTGGGTCTGCGGGC
>JBDTQC010000263.1:0-5513 GCA_039932405.1 Ideonella sp. | reverse complement strand
GATCGGCGCTGCGCGCCCGGGCGATCAGGCTTGGCTTGGCCTGGATCTGGTGCGGGTCCTGCAAAGCGCTGGTGGCAACCGACACGTCGACGAGTTTGCCGCCGAGTTCCTGGGTCAGTGCGCCCCATTCGGGCTCACACGCGAGCACACGCAGCGCCGCCTCGACGGGCAAGCTGTGCAACAGCACCAGTGGTAGCGAAATGCCGAGCAGAAGGGTCTTGAACTTGATCATCGAAATCTCCCGAAGCGGTCAGTAGCTGTGCGCCCCGTGGGCGCCCAGGCTCATCTGGTATTGAAGGAAAAGCTGGTTGTCGGGCCCACCTTGCCGGGCGTTGTCGCGCGCGAGCTGCAGGCGCAGGCGTGAGAACTCGCTGGGACTGAAGTCGACCATCAGCGTGTTCTTGTGCGGTCGATAGCCAGACGCTGCCAGCAAGCCGGCATTCAGCCCGTAGTCCGGGTTGCCAGCATCCAGCCGTTCGGTTCTGGCGCCCAATCGCCAGCGTGGCATGAACTGGTAGACGCCCTGCAGATACCAGCCCGATTGAGCGACTCGATACGCGCCGCTGCGGTTGGTGTTTCCGACGTCGTAGAGCAAGCTGCCGGCACGCGTGCTGCGCAGGTATTCGCCTTGCAGCTTGAAGCTGGTCCGGGTGGCATTGCCGTTGGGCGCCCACTTCCAGACGGCGTCGGCCACCCACACCCGGGTGCGGCCGCTGAAGGCATTGCTGAGCGCGTTGCCGGCGGCGTCCTGGCCCGTGAGCTGCTGGTCATCAGCCTTGGCTTGAAGTGCAGACAGCCCGGCCCGCCAGCTGTGGCTGTCGCCGATGTCACCGCCCGTGTGAGCAGCCAGTGCCACCATGCCGGCACCGTTGCGGCTGTTGTCGCCGCCGGGAAAACCACGGCCCCGACCGAGTTCGAGCCCGAGTTCGATGAACTGTTCGGTCGGCGCCAGCCAGGTCATCTGCACGCCGTCGTCGCCGTATTGCGTGCCGAGCATCGCCTGGTAGGCCAATGGGTTGTCGACAAAATCCCAGGTGTGTGCATGTTGTGAATTCAGGTATCCCACGCCGGAGAAAAATCGGCCCGCCTTGACGACCAGTCCGGCGCCGAGCGAGGTGGTCTGCACATAGGCCTCCTCGACCGACACCGAGTCGTCAGGATGCAGCGCGATATTGGCGACGCCGCGCAACCAGGGGTCGATGCTCGCGGCAAAGCCGAGCTCGGATTCCGCCAGACTGAAACCGCGCGTCCCCGGGCCCGTCTCGGCGCCGCCCGGCAGCGCGAAGCCGCTGATGGCGTAGTTGGAGGGGTCGCGCGACGTACGCCCGTAGATGCCAGACAGGATCAGCGACATCGACGGGTTGAAGGCGTTGCCACTACCTCCGGACGGCGCAGCAGCGGCTGGCGCACCCGACATCGCCGCCACGGATGTGGGCGCTGGCGGCGGCGCTGCCGGTGGCTTCGCTTCTGCGGCCTGCAGGCGCTGCTCGAGCGACTGCATCCGGGCCTCGTAGGCGGCTCGCATCGCCTCGATCTCCTGGCGCAGCGATGCGATGTCAGATGGATTTTCGGCAAACGCCGACAACGGCGCTGCCATGGCGAGGGCAATGCCCGCCGGCAATAACTTGAACATGAAAGGTCTCCAGACAAAGACAAGTAAAAGCGCCCACCCGCAGTCGATGCGGGTGCGCTCAAGCAAAGTCAATGCAAGGAGAACGGGGGCGCGCGACCCCAATAGCCCAGATTCGGGAAACGCTGGCAAACGCTGGTCGCGCCCGCGGGATCGACTGAATCATGTCCTGATTCGTCACACTGCTTGGCCTCATGCGCCGGCAGCGCACCGCCGGCGAGCGCGGCGCTGGCCAGGCACAGATCGCAATGGTTTGCCTTCGGCGCCTGGTCGCTCTGGCGATGGTCACCCGACTCGCTGCGGACATGCGAAAAGCCATGTACGAGCGCAGTCGATTGCGCCAGTGGCACGAGCAGCGCAAGCCACAGCAGCCAGGCAATGCCATGGCGAATCGATGATCGGCGGCTGGTCGAGTGCATGAGGGTCGCCGGCATCTTAGACCGAACCCGGGTCAGCCGCCCGAGGCGACTTCAAACGTCAAGACCCGCACCATCTCCGGCAACGCCGCTCAGGCGTGTGCATCCTTCCACGCATACCACTTGTAGAGAAACTGCTGGCCAAAGCGCCTGAACGGCGCGAAGGCCTGCGATTCGACTGCGTTGAACAGATTCGGGAATGGCAGTGGCGAGTTGTAGATCGGCAGATCAAACACCGCTTGTCCACCATCCTTGCCGGCCACACGCTGGGCCAGACGCTTGCCGGCCCAAGTCGAGAACGACACGCCATTGCCGCCATAACCGACCGCGTACCAGACTGTCTGGACCGGATCGGGGCGGGTGATGCGCGGCATCATGTCGTGACTCACGTCGACCCAGCCCCACCACGAGTGATCGATCGGCACACCGGCGAGCGGCGGAAACTTCCGAGCAATCGCATCGGTCAGCAATTTCAGGTGCATCGGATCTTCGGCTTCCGCACCCGTGATCGCGCTGCGGCTGCCCAGCTGCAGGCGGTTGTCTTTCAGCCGGCGATAGTAGAAGCGCAAGGTGCGGGTATCGGTCATGAAGGTCTGCGCCTTCGGCGAATTGAAATTGCAGGCCTCGAGCTCCGAGTCGGTCAGCACGCGGGTGACGACCGAATTGGACAGGATCGGCAGCAGCCGGTTTTTCAGCAGCGGACTCAGCTTCTGGCCGGTGTAGCCCCCCGTGCACACCGCCACCCGTTTGGCGCGCACCACCCCGCCGGGTGTCTGCAAATGGTGGATGCCGTTGACCGTCTTCCAACCCTGGACCGGGCTTGCCGGGTGAATGCGAACGCCCAGCGCGCGCGCCTTGCGGATCATGCCGAAGGTGAACTTCAGCGGATGGATGCCGACGCCTTCGGCCTCGAACATCGCGCCGTGGTTCTCGCGCTCGTTGACATAGTCGCGCCGCACATCCTCGGCGGTAAGCATCCGTGTGGCGTAGCCGAAGGTTTCGCGCATCAGCGCGGCTTCCTTGCGCAGGCCGTCGAGCACACCGGGGCGATGGGCCAGGTACAAATGACCGCCGTCGAAGGCGTCGCAGTCGATCTGGCGCGTCAAGGACTTGAAGTTTTCGAAGCCGGTGCGAATTTCGGTGTCGAGCTTCTTGGCGACATCGACACCCCAGCGCTCGATCCACTGCGATCGCTTGAGCCGACCGCTGGCATTCTGACCCTGGCCGCCACTGCGGCTCGAGCAGCCCCACGAGGTCTGGTTGGCCTCGAGTACCACCGCCTTGATGCCATGCTCCTCGGCCAGGTACAAGGCGGTTGCCATGCCGGTGGACCCTGAGCCGATGACCACAACGTCGGCATCGAAGTCGGCATTGACCGGGCCGTCGTCGTCGGGTGGTGTGCCGGCACTGGCGACCCAGTAGGTGGGCGCATACGCCTTGCCACGACCCGGGTTGGCTGCCACCAGCGGGTCATATTGCGGGTCGTACTGATCGAGCACGGTCGGGCTGGTTGGCGTTGACATGTCCATGCTATCTCTCCGGGGTGCCCTGCATCGGCCGCAGCTCGATGCAGAAGCGTGTTCAAGGTGCGATGACCGAAGCGTAGCCGCGCGGATGGCGCAACGGTTAGCACCAGTTGCGGGGTTTTGATGAGTCCAGTGGAGTGCCGCTGCTGGCTCCAGCGAATGGCCGAAACTGGTCCTACGACCGGTTGACGGCCGGGTTTATGCTGCCGGCATTCACGCACCCAAGGAAGCGACCAGATGAGCGATCAACCCGTCACCATCGAAACATTGAAGGCATTCGGCGATGCCTGGAACCGCCACGACATCGACGCCTTGATGAGCTTCATGTCCGACGACTGCGAATTCCATGCGGTCGCCGGACCCGACCTGCTGGGCCGCAGTTTTATCGGCCGCGATCAGGTACGCCAGGGTTTCGCGCTGGCCTGGCAGACCTTTGCAGACGCCGCCTGGCTCGAAGGTGAACATTTCGTTGCCGGCGATCGTGGTGTCTCCGAGTGCACGTTCAAGGGCACCAAGGCCGATGGCTCGCGCGTCGAAGCCCGGATGGTCGACGTGTTCACGTTCCGAAACGGCAAGATCGCCGTGAAAAATGCCTACCGCAAGGATCGCCCGGCGATTGCAGCTTAGGGAAAGAGCGACCGGTTGGTGCGGCTTGCGCCGCGCAACGGAAACCGGCGCCTGCGTCGACAGCACTCGCAGCGTTGATCGGTAATTCAGCACAGCAAGCATCCGCCGCGAGCATTGGCGCTTTACATCGAGACTCATCGGTAACAGAATCTTTCTGCAGGTTATTCGCGTCTGATCAAACCCGTTCAGCGAACCTGCTGCAGATTTATGCCTTGCCACCAAACCGAGGAGTCGAGCTCATGAAAGTTCTGATACGTCTTTTTGCTGCCTTTGTGCTTGCGTGCGGTCTGATTGCACCAGCCGCAGCGCTCCAGCCGATACCGCCCGGCAAGGTTCTGTACTTCTATGACTCGTTCAACGGAACCAATTTCTGGACGCCCGCGTTCGTCCAGCGTGGCGATACGGTTACCACCGTCACCTCAGCCAGCGGTTTCGTCACCCAACTGGCCCAAGGGCCCTGGGATTTTGTTGTTGTTTCCGAGAACAACTTCGATACCAGTTCCACGTACGGTGCAGCCTTGGTTGCCTACATCGCAGCCGGCAATCGAGTCGTGTTCAACAACTGGTACCAGAATGCCGCGTTCGACACTGCCTTTGAAGCGACTGTCGGCAGTCCACTTAACCAAACCGGCATCACCGTCAACAATCCGCTGGGGGTGGCATTGACCTTGACCAATGCCGGGTGGGGCGTCTTTTCGCAAACCCTGACACCGACCGGGACGGGACAGTCGATCTGTTCGTTTGCCACCGGTTCGTGCGCGGTGTTGGGCAATTCCGGCCGAACCATCCGGCTGGGCTTGATCCCCGACGGCTTGCCAGCTGGACAGGGCGCCGCTTTCCTGGTGGCCCTGCTGGGTACCACCAGCCCACCGGTCGGTGCGAAAACGTTCGAGCAAAACATCGCCTGCGCGCGCGACCAGATCAATCTGTTGACCGCGAACCAGGTCACCGGCCCGGCACAGCGCAATTTGATGAACACCATGCTGGGCAGCGTATTGGCCTATCGCTCGGGGTATCCGAGCCTGACGCTGGGCTTGCTGGATTCCGTGATCGTTCGCACCGATGGCTGCCCGCTTCGCACCACGCCCGACACCGTTGCCAGCCAAGGCGGCACCGGCGCCGACTACGTCACCAACTGCCAGTCGCAAGCGGCGATCTACGCGTGCCTGAAGGGCGCCCGCGATCAGCTGGTGGCCCCCGTCCCGAAATGAAGTAGCAGGCATGCCTCTTGGCCGCGACTTCGGCGGCCAAGAGACTGCGAGCAATCGGGCCTGAAGGCCCTCCCACAAAATCAGTCGATATTGGTAGAAGCGG
>JBDTQC010000262.1:0-5524 GCA_039932405.1 Ideonella sp. | reverse complement strand
TGCAACCGTCCGCAGCCTGCAGCAGGCCGTCAGAACCGTCCCCAACCAACGCGCCAAATGCGCAACGCGTGCTGCGAACCACACTGACACCGGCTTGAATGGCGCGTTCGAGCGCTGACTCCCAAGCTCGATGAACCGTGCCATTGCCGGTTGCGGCAATGACGAGGCCGCCCACGCGGGCGTCGACCAGCAGATCGATGATGCGCCGATCAGCCCCGGCGTGGCTGGTGACAATTTCGACCCATGGCCAGCGTTCCGAATCGATGACGAGCGCCGGGTGTGTCTGGTCAGTCGCGCCAACGCGTTGTGGCCAATCTCGAAAGCGGCGCAGCCGCCCCTGCTCGACGATCCCGATCGAGCCCGCATCACCGCTGCCGAACGCATCGAGTCGGTACGGGTGCAGCTTGCGCAGATCGGCCGCGCCGATCACCTGTCCGGCGATCACCGCGACAACACCGCGCGCCACAGGTTCGTTCGCCACCACCAGTGCGTCGAGCAGATTCTGCGGGCCGTCCGGATGCAGCGCGCTGGCCGGCCGCATCGCTGCCGTCAGCACCACCGGTTTGTCTGCAGGCAGCACGCGGTGCAGAAAATAGGCGGTCTCTTCCAGCGTATCCGTGCCGTGTGTGATCACCACCGCACCAACGTCGGCACGCGCCAGATGGTGCGCCACGCGCCGCGCCAGGCTTTGCCAGGTCGCGTGATCCATGTCCTTGCTGTCGATCTGCGCCAGTTGTTCGCTTTCGATCGCGACAGCGTCGACGCCCGACAAGTCTCGCAGCAGGTCGGAAACCGCAAGGCTGCCGGCTCGATAACCGGTGTGATCGGAGCGGTCAGCCGAGGTGCCGGCAATCGTTCCACCGGTACCCAGAACAACGAGTTTGCGATCGATGTTTTGCATTTTTCTGAATACTGGATAAAAATACAGCTTGCCAAGACACGAGGAGTCCCATGCTCGCAGCACCGAAACTCACCGACCGCCAACAGGAAATCTTCAACCTGGTGCGCAGCACGATCGAGCGCACCGGAGCGCCGCCAACCCGCGCCGAGATCGCCAGTGCACTTGGTTTCCGCTCGCCCAACGCGGCCGAGGAGCACCTTCAGGCGCTCGCCCGCAAGGGTGTGATCGAACTGGTCGGCGGCACCTCGCGCGGCATTCGGCTGCAGTCTGACACATTGCGCGCTGTTCACCAGCGGCGCCAGCAGCAGGCCAGCCTGCCGATGCCCGATCTGGCGCAGTTGCTGCTGCCACTGATCGGCCGGGTCGCGGCCGGCAGCCCGATCCTGGCGCAGGAGCATGTCGATCGCACCTACCAGGTCGAAGCCAGCCTGTTCAGCCAGAAGCCCGACTACCTCCTGAAGGTGCGCGGCATGAGCATGCGCGATGCCGGCATCCTGGATGGCGATCTGCTGGCAGTCAAGCAATCCAGCGAGGCCCGCAATGGCCAGATCGTGGTGGCTCGGCTCGGTGACGACGTGACCGTCAAGCGCTATCGCCGCAACCGGCTGGGCATCGAGCTGCTGGCCGAGAACCCCGACTTCGAGACCATTCACGTCACCGAAGGTGATCCGCAATTTGCACTCGAAGGCCTGGCAGTCGGCCTGATCCGCAACGGCTCGTCGCTGTAGAGAAGGGCAGGCGCATGCCTAAAACCTCGACCCGACCCGCTGCCGCGAAGGCACGCCACGCTGACGAGTGCCGGCAACTGGAGCAGCTGCCGAATATCGGTCCGTCGCTGGCGGCCGATCTGCGGTCGATCGGCATCGCAACGCCACAACAACTGCGCGGCGCCGACGGATTTCAGCTCTATCAACAGCTTTGCCAGACCAGTGGGCAGCGGCAGGATCCGTGTGTCCTCGATACGTTTCTGGCCATCACCGATTTCATGGCCGGCGCACCGGCGGCGCCCTGGTGGCGCTATACACCCGATCGAAAGCTGCGCTTCGGGCAGGTATGAAGCCTGCAGTCGACCAGGCCAGGTTGTGCCGGGAGTCAGGCGCCTCTCGGTAACGACCGGGCGTTGATCAGGCCTGCTCGCGTGCTGCTTTTCAGCGCATTGAATATTCCGCGCAAACCAACAATGTGTTCCAGGAAATCGAAAGACTTTTCCGGAGTGCAATCCAATGGTTTGGTGGTGGGACAGATCTCGGCGCGGGCGAGCCGGCGGCAGCCGCGCAGGCTTTGAGCCGACCGTCCCGAGCACGCCACCGACCACCGGCTATTTCGACAGTGGCCGCTCTCGCTATGAGGTGTGCCCGCCGGCTTTGGTCGAAGACGATGGATTCGATCTACCGCGCAGCGGCGTACGCTCCCTCTTTCCGCCCCTGACATCGATCAGGCAATGGTTGCAGACCGGCTGGTATTCAACCGACCAGCCCGGCCATCGACCGCCCGTCGCAGCAATTGCCCGCACCCATGCCGACAAGCAACTTGACGCCGCACGCGCCGCATTTGCAGCAGCGCTGGCCGATGTACCCACGGCCGCGGCGGCCGAGCTGCGCAACCGCGCTCGGGCCGCTCACACGCTGCGCGAGTTGTGGCATCTGCGCAATCCGTTGTTCACAGCGGTGTCGATCGGTCACTGCGAATCGATCGCACGCGAACGGCTTACCGAACTGAATCTGCATTTCCCGATTCGCGAGCAAGGCAAGGTGCGTCGCGCTATCCCTGAGCGCGCGCCCGGCGCTTCATGCCAGCGCGTTGGCTGAGGCCTTGCCTGACACACCGTGTGACCACTTGCAAATCCCGCTGCGCCGGCAATTTGCGCGGCAAGCAAGGTGCACAATTGGCGCCGGACTCCTTTTCCCTGGCTCGGGACCCTTTTCCAACGAAAGCGTGATTGCACGTTTTCGTGGCATGGTATCCATCGGGCTGTGCACTGATGAACATCATCATCCTCGACGATTACCAGGACGCAGTCAGAAAACTGCGCTGCGCCAGCCAGCTCGATCGATTCGACGCCAAGGTTTTCACCAATACGGTCAAGGGAAACGGCCAGTTGGCGGTCAGGCTTCGCGATGCCGAAGTGCTGGTGCTGATTCGTGAACGAACCCAGTTTCCTCGCGCGCTGCTCGAAAAACTGCCTCGGCTGCGATTGATCTCGCAAACCGGCAGGGCTGGTTCGCACATCGATATCGAAGCGGCCACCCGCCTGGGCATTGCCGTGGCCGAAGGGGTCAGCTCACCCTTCGCGACGGCCGAGCTGACCTGGGCGCTGATCCTGGCGGCGATGCGCCGCTTGCCGCAATACATCGGCAACCTCAAGCATGGCGCCTGGCAGCAGTCGGGCCTCAAGTCGGCATCGATGCCACCAAATTTCGGCATCGGCATGGTGCTGAGGGGCCGCACACTGGGCATCTGGGGTTATGGGCGCATCGGCCAACTCGTTGCCGGCTATGGCAAGGCGTTCGGCATGCATGTCACCGTCTGGGGCAGCGAGGAGTCGCGCGCCCGGGCGAGCGCCGACGGTCACATCGCAGCGCCCAGCTGCGAGGCATTCTTCGAGGCATCCGACGTGTTGTCACTGCACCTTCGGTTGTCCGAGCGCACCCGCGGCTTGATCAAGCTGGAACACCTGTCGCTGATGAAGCCGAACGGCCTGATCGTCAATACCTCGCGGGCCGAGCTGATCGAGGAAGGTGCGTTGGTCTCTGCGCTGAACCGCGGGCGCCCCGGCATGGCAGCCGTCGATGTCTTCGAGACCGAACCCATTCTGCAAGGCCATCCGCTGCTGCGGATCGAAAACGCGGTGTGCACGCCGCACATCGGCTACGTCGAACAGGACAACTACGAAACCTTCTTCAGCGCCGCGTTCGACAACATCATCAATTTCATCAACGGCGAGCCAACCAACATCGTCAACCCCGAGGCGCTGAAGGTGCATCGGGGTTGAGCGGGCAATCGATCTGATCGATCCGATCGATCGTGCTCAACGAAGATACAGCCTTGGTAAATCGATGGAACCGGGCAGCGAGCCGGCGGTCGCGATGGGCTGGTTTAGCGTCGCTGCCGAAGCGCCTCGTAAAGGCAAATGCCGGATGCCACCGACACGTTCAGGCTGCCGACCACACCGCGCATCGGCAGATGCACCAATTCGTCACAATGTTTCGTCGTCAGCGCGCGCATGCCGCTGCCTTCTGCCCCGAGTACCAATGCAACCGGGCCGCTCAGATCGACGTCGTAGAGCGATTTTGGAGCATCTTCGGTGGTGCCGACGATGCGGATGTCGCGCTCTTTCAGCTCGTTGATGGTTCGAGCCAGGTTGGTCACCATGAAATACGGCACCGTGTCGGCGGCGCCGCTGGCCACCTTCGATACCGTCGCATTGATGCCGACCGCATGATCCTTCGGTGCGATCACCGCGTGTGCGCCGGCGCCGTCGGCCACGCGCAGGCAGGCGCCGAGGTTGTGCGGATCGGTGATGCCGTCGAGCAGCAGCAGCAACGCGGGGCCCTTGCCCTCGGCTTCCACCGCATCCAGCGTATCGTCGAGCGAATGGCTGAGATTGATCGCATCCACGCGAGCAACCACGCCTTGGTGCCGCTGGTTGCCACACAGCTTTTGCAGCCGATCATCGTCGCTCTCGATCAGCTTGACGCCCGCCTCGCGGGCGCGCTCGAGAAACTGGCGCATGCGCTGATCGCGCCGGCTGGTTTCGAAATGAACATCGTGCACCGACTGCGGCGCGCTCTTCAAGCGCACCGTCACCGCATGAAAGCCGAACAGGATCTTGTTGCTCACTGGGCTACCCTCATGCCCGCACGCAATCCACGTAATAGCGCCGCACGCCTTCGACATCCTCGACTTCGACCAAACCGTGGACATCGGTATCGAAGCCCGGGAAAGCGGTATTGAACTCGCGGGTGAAGCGCAAATAGTCGACGATCTTCTTGTTGAAGCGCTCGCCGGGAATCAGCAGCGGGATGCCCGGCGGATACGGCGTCAGCAGTGAAGTGGTGATGCGGCCTTCAAGCTGATCAATCTCGACCCGGTCGGTCTGACGATGCGCGATGTAGCCGAACGCATCGGTGGGCTTCATCGCCGGATCGAGGCTCGACAAATACATCTCGGTGGTCAGACGCGCAATGTCACCCTTGGCGTACATCGCATGAATGCTCTGGCTCAGATCGCGCAGCCCCATCCGCTCGTAGCGCGGATGTTGCGCGACGAACTCCGGCAGGATCCGCCACATCGGCACGTTGCGGTCGTAGTCATCCTTGAACTGCTGCAGCGCCGTCAGCAGCGTATTCCAGCGGCCCTTGGTAATGCCGATGGTGAACATGATGAACAGCGAGTACAGGCCCGTCTTCTCGACCACCACACCATGCTCGGCCAGAAACTTGGTGACGATCGATGCCGGAATGCCGGTCGCGGCAAATTTGCCCGACACATCGAGCCCCGGCGTCACGAGTGTTGTCTTGATCGGGTCCAGCAGGTTGAATCCTTCGGCCAGATCGCCAAAGCCGTGCCACTTCTCGCCGGCTTTCAGAATCCAGTCGCTGCTTTTGCCGATGCCTTCGGCAG
>JBDTQC010000261.1:0-5524 GCA_039932405.1 Ideonella sp. | reverse complement strand
CTGTTTTTGCCAGCCGACGGCATGAGTCTGGCGCTGGTCGAGGCATGCAGGTCTTGTGATTCCAGCGTGCTGGAAGGGGCATGCAATTCATGTTCCTACCCGCGAAAACACTTGCGCTGCGGCTCATCGGCAGCTCAAGACATGGCATGCTCAGGGTGTGCCGAGTTCGGCATGACTTGAAATGGCATCGCGGCAAGGAAGCAACATGGACAAGTCGATCGATCTGGTCCTCAGCATGGAATTGCCCAAACGGGCGATGGCTTTGGTTCTGGCCGGTGGCCGAGGCAGCCGTCTGCACGGTCTGACAGACGGTCGCGCCAAGCCTGCAGTCTATTTTGGCGGCAAGTTCCGGATCATCGATTTTGCCTTGTCGAACTGCCTGAATTCGGGCATTCGCCGGATCGGCGTGATCACACAATACAAGAGCCACAGCCTGTTGCAGCACATGCAACGCGGCTGGGCATTCCTGAAGAACGAGATGAACGAATTCGTCGATCTGATGCCTGCGCAGCAGCGTGTCGAGGGCGAAAGCTGGTATCGCGGGACGGCCGACGCGGTGTACCAGAACCTGGACATCATCGAGAGTTACGGCCCGGAATATATCGTCGTGCTGGCCGGCGATCACGTCTACAAGATGAACTACGCCTTGATGCTGGCCGATCACGTGTCGAAGGGGCGCGAGTGCACCGTTGCGTGCATTGCGGTGCCGCGCGCGGAGGCCAGTTCGTTTGGCGTGATGGCGGTCGACAAGGACAACATGCTGATCGACTTCGTCGAAAAACCGGCCGACCCGCCAGCGATACCGGGCCGACCCGATGTCGCGCTGGCCAGCATGGGCATCTACATCTTCAATTCGGCCTACCTGTTCAAGGCGCTCGAACGCGATCTGGCGAATCCCGACTCGACTCACGATTTTGGCAAGGACATCATCCCGACTGCGGTACGCGAGGGGCGGGCAGCGGCCCATCCGTTCGAACTCAGTGCGGTCGGGGCGCATGTCCATGAAGAGCCCTATTGGCGCGATGTCGGCACCATCGATGCGTTCTGGGATGCCAACATCGATCTCACAGCCACCGTGCCCATGCTCAACCTGTACGACACGCATTGGCCGATCTGGACCTACCAGTCCCAGCTTCCGCCTGCCAAATTTGTTCATAACGAGGGCGACCGGCGCGGCATGGCGATCGAATCCCTGGTTTCAGGAGGATGCATCGTCTCAGGACATGTGTTTCGCAGCGTCCTGTTTTCCAGCGTGCGGGTGCACTCGCATGCCAGTGTCAGCTGGTCTGTGGTGATGCCGGAGGTGCAGATCGGGCGGCGGGCGCGGCTGACCCGCACCGTGATCGACCGAGGTTGCCGCATTCCGGACGACATGGTGATCGGCGAGGATCCGGCTTTCGACGCTCGGCATTTTCATCGTACCGACGCTGGCATCACGCTGGTTACCGGCGACATGCTCGAGCGGCTCGTCAAATGAAGGTGTTGCAGGCTGCCGCAGAGATATTCCCGCTGGTCAAGACGGGTGGGCTGGCCGACGTGATCGGCGCGCTGCCGCAGGCGCTGGTCAAGGAAGGCCATGAAGTCCGGCTCGTGCTGCCTGGCTTGCCGGCGATCGTCGATGCGCTATTGCACCAGCAGCCGGTCTGCCAGCTTGGCGCCATGTTCGGTGCTGGGCGGGTCGAGGTGCGGCTTGGCCGGATGCCCTTCAGTCAGCTGCCGGTCTATGTGGTGGACGCGCCTTATCTCTACCGGCGCCCGGGCAGCCCCTATCAGCAAAGCGATGGCAGCGAGTGGCCCGACAACGCGCAACGCTTCGGCCTGCTTGGTTGGGTCGCTGCGCATCTGGCGGCCGGCGAGCTCGACCCCCGATGGAAGCCCGACATCTTGCATGCCCACGACTGGCATGCCGCGATGTGCTGCGCCTACCTCGTCGCCAATCCGGCTATCGAAGTCGGCACCGTGTTTACCGTCCACAACCTGGCGTTTCAAGGCTTGTTCCAGGCGGGTGACTTCCATCTGCTGGGGCTGCCGGCGCGTCTGATGCATGCGGCCGGTCTGGAGTTTCACCACCAGCTGTCGTTCATGAAGGCGGGACTGAAGTTTGCCGATCAGGTCACCACCGTCAGCCCGACTTACGCCACCGAGATTGCGACGCCAGATCAAGGGTTCGGTCTGCATGGCGTCATCCAGGGCCGCGCGGGAACGGTCTCCGGCATCCTCAACGGGGTCGACGGCCAGGTCTGGAATCCGGCCACCGATGCGGCACTTTTCCAGCGCTACGATGCGTCCGACCTGAGCGGAAAACTGGCTTGCAAGCGGGCCTTGCAGCAGCAGATGGGCTTGGCTGCCCGTGACGATGCGCTATTGATTGCCGTAGTGAGCCGGCTCAGTGCACAAAAGGGCCTCGATCTGCTGCTCGAAGCCTTGCCGTCGATGCTCGGACGTGGCGTGCAGCTTGTCTTGCAGGGAACTGGCGAACCGGGTCTCGAATCGGCATTCCTCAGTGCCGCGGCCGCACATCCGCGACAAGTGGCGGTTCGCATCGGATATGACGAGCAGTCAGCCCATACCCTGATGGGCGCGGCCGATGCCGTCATGGTGCCATCGCGTTTCGAGCCCTGCGGCCTGACCCAGCTGTACGGGTTGCGCTACGGCAGCCTGCCGATCGTGCGCCGAGTCGGCGGCCTGGCCGATACGGTGGTCGATCTGGGTGATGGCGCAGCAGAAGACAGCTGTTCTACCGGCTTCAGTTTCGAACTCGCCACACCGGGCGCGCTGGACGAAGCTGTGCGACGTGCCGAGCAGCTGTTTGCCGATCCGCTGCATTGGAAACGGATGGTGCAACGGGCGATGGCGCAGGATTTTTCCTGGCGCGAAGCCGCTGCGAAATATGGCGCGCTTTATCAGCGCGTGGTGGAGCGACGCCGAGAACGTGATCGGGCTCACCTTCGCTAAAATAGGAGGTTACGGCCGGTCCGCCGGCTTTCTGGCGCGGGGTCCACACCACAAGGTTTTCATGTCCGGCAGCACGTTTGGCACCCTGTTTCGCGTCACCAATTTCGGTGAATCCCACGGCCCTGCAATCGGCTGTGTGATCGATGGATGTCCGCCCGGAATGGCGCTGTCGGAAGCCGATATCCAGCCCGAGCTCGACCGGCGCAGACCTGGCACCAGCCGACACGTGACTCAACGCAATGAAGCCGACGCGGTGGAGATCCTGTCGGGCGTGTTCGAGGGCCTGACCACCGGAACGCCTATCTGTCTGTTGATTCGCAATACCGACCAGCGCAGCCGCGACTACGGCAACATCCTGGATACGTTTCGGCCCGGCCACGCCGACTACACGTATTGGCGCAAATATGGCGTGCGCGATCCACGCGGTGGCGGTCGGTCGTCGGCCCGACTTACCGCGCCAATGGTCGGCGCGGGTGCCGTGGCACGCAAGTGGTTGCAGCAGCAACACGGTGTCAGCTTCAGCGGCCACATGACCCAGCTCGGCGACATCACGGTTCCCTTCGAATCGCTGGCCTATGTGGCCGAGAATCCGTTCTTCGCCGCCAATCGCAGCGACATTGCTCGCCTGGAAGCCTACATGGACGAGTTGCGCAAGGCCGGCGATAGTTGCGGCGCGCGAATTGCGGTGGCGGCGCATGGCGTTCCGGCCGGCTGGGGCGAGCCGCTGTACGACAAGCTCGATGCCGAGATCGCCTACGCGATGATGGGAATCAATGCGGTCAAGGGCGTCGAAATCGGGTCCGGCTTCGGCTGCGTCACCGAGCGGGGCACCACTCATGGCGACGCGCTGTTGCCTGACGGTTTTGCCAGCAACCACGCCGGCGGCGTTCTCGGCGGCATATCTACCGGTCAGGACCTCACGGTCTCGATCGCAATCAAGCCGACCAGTTCGATCCGCAGCCCGCGCCCGTCGATCGACCGCGCTGGGCAGGCGACGGTAGTCGAGACCTTCGGGCGGCATGACCCCTGCGTGGGCATTCGCGCGACCCCCATCGCCGAGGCGATGCTGGCGCTGGTGCTGATGGACCACGCTTTGCGACACCGCGCGCAATGCGCCGATGTATCGATTGACACCAATCCGCTGCCGGCCCTGAGCCGCAGCGTCGTCGGCTGAGAGCAAGTTCCGGGAACGCTGGCGTTTGGCCGATGCGCGGCGAGGTTTTGGTTGTCCGCAGTCGCTCTTGCCGCGCCGCGAGTGTTGTCCTGGACAAAACCGCTGCAGTCCAGGGAACTTCCAGCCCCAAACTTGACCAAAACAGTAGGTTTAAGTTATACTTGACGAATCTACTCAGGTAAACGCACTGATTTGGTGCATTGCTGGGAGTTATCAAGCATGGCAGACCTCCGTTTTGTCTTGTTTGTCTTGCCCGCTACGGGCTACAGGAGAATTTCATGCGTCTGACCACCAAAGGCCGTTTTGCGGTGACTGCGATGATCGACCTCGCGTTGCGTGAGCATTCGGGTCCGGTCGCACTGGCAGCCATCAGTTCACGGCAGCAAATATCCTTGTCCTATCTTGAACAATTGTTCGGCAAATTGCGCCGGCACGAGTTGGTCGAGAGCACCCGGGGCCCGGGCGGTGGCTATTCACTGGGTCGCAAGTCGGAAGAAATTTCGGTGGCCGACATCATCGTGGCGGTCGACGAACCAATCGACGCGACCGGCTGTGGCGGCAAGGAAAATTGCATGGGCGATGACGCTGGCCGCTGCATGACGCACGATCTGTGGGCGAGCCTGAATACGCGGATGATTGAATACCTCGATTCGATTTCGCTGAAAAAACTGGTCGACGAACAGCTTGCCAAAGGGGTTTCGATCGAGGAGCAACCGGTGAAGCGTGCAATTTCGACGCAACCGGTTGTCAAGCCGATCAAGATCACCGCGCCGAATTCGGTCTTTGCGTTGGGCACCGCGTTTTCGAAGTAGGCGCATCGCCAGCCCAGCCACCCATTTGTTTCGAGTGAGTCAGTGATTTCATGGACATGACGCCGCATTTCCCGATCTACATGGATTACGGAGCAACCAACCCCGTGGATCAGCGCGTTGTCGACGCGATGATTCCCTGGTTGCGCGAGCACTTCGGCAATCCCGCATCGCGCAGTCATGCCTGGGGTTGGGAAGCCGAAGAAGCGGTTGAGAAGGCGCGCCAGCAGGTCGCCGACCTGATCGGCGCTGATCCGCGCGAGATCGTCTGGACATCCGGCGCCACCGAGTCCGACAACCTGGCCATCAAGGGCGCGGCGCAGTTCTACAAGACGCGTGGCAAACACCTGATCACCGTCAAGACCGAGCACAAGGCGGTGCTCGATACGATGCGCGAGCTCGAGCGGCAGGGCTTCGAGGTGACATATCTCGATGTCCAGGAAGATGGTTTGCTGGATCTCGACAAGTTGAAGGCGGCGATGCGTGCTGACACCATTCTGGTGTCGGTGATGTACGTCAACAATGAGATCGGCGTGATTCAGGACATCGCCGCGATTGGCGCGATGTGCCGTGAGCGCGGCATCAT
>JBDTQC010000260.1:0-5561 GCA_039932405.1 Ideonella sp. | reverse complement strand
AATGATGTTCGTTGACCACGCCGCCGTATAAAAACGGCACGATGGCAAGCCCGCTGCCGAACACGAAGGCGCCGGCTTCAGCAAAAAATATCCCGAGCTGCCACAAGACGGTCCAGTCCGTGCTGGCGGCGGCGGGCACCGCGTTGGGGAGTTGCGCGGCAATTGCCAACATGCCCGGGGTGCCGCCGTTGCCGAACCATTTTTTCGGCGGTGCACGGGTCAACCAGACCAGCAGCCCGGCAATCAGGTATTTCTTCACGGCAGCACCCGATGGCCAGAACGGCGCTCAGCTCTTGGCCGGCGGCGGCGCGGCAGCGGGGGTTGACGCGGCCGGCGCGGTGCTGCTCGACGAGGCCGGTGCAGCGGCAGCAGCCGGCTTGTCGGTCGCCGATGAGGCGGGCTTGTCGGCACCGTCTTTCGGTTTCGCGTCCGCAGCAGCGGGGGTGGTTTCGGCCTTGTCGGACTTGTCGGAGGCTGCCGGCGCTGCATCGCCCGATTCCGACTTCTTCTTGCCCGCCTCGCCGCCACGAAAGTCGGTGACGTACCAGCCGGAGCCCTTCAATTGAAAGCCGGCGGCTGTAACTTGCTTGACGAATGTCTCTGCGCCGCAGGCCGGACAGGTGCTGAGCACCGGGTCGGAGATCTTCTGCAGCACGTCTTTCGCGTGCCCGCAGGTCTCGCAGCGGTAGGCGTAGATCGGCATCGGAAACTTTCTTGGGTAGAACGGGCGCGAAACACAACGCTCGGCTCGATGGAAAATCAAAGCCCATGATTCTATTCCGAGACAGGCCAGCCGGCTTGGCCGCATGGCAATGACGTGCCAGTCAGGATCCTGGCCGATTCAGCGGGTCAATGGAACCACTCGAAGACCAGCGCGGCACCGCACACAAAACCGACCAGCAAGGCGCCGAGCTGTTGCCAGATTCGCCGGCTGCGCCGACGGTCCGCGAGCAGCTCGGCAAGCAGCCGGGCTTCGATCGTCGGGCCGGTCTGCAGCCGCTGGTGCAACAGGCGCGGCAACTCGGGCAGCAGCTGCACATAGCGCGGCGCCTCGTTCTTCAACCGATTGACCAGCCCCGCCCAACCGACCTGGTCGTCCATCCAGCGCTCGAGAAACGGCCTGGCGGTCACCCACAAATCGAGTTCGGGATCGAGCTGGCGGCCAAGGCCCTCGATATTGAGCAGTGTCTTCTGCAACAGAACGAGCTGCGGCTGGATCTCGACATTGAAGCGACGCGAGGTCTGGAACAAGCGCAGCAGCACCTGACCGAGCGAAATGTCCTTCAGCGGACGGTCGAACTGTGGCTCGCAGACCGCCCGGATCGCACCTTCGAGCGCCTCGACCCGCGTTTCCGGCGGCACCCAGCCGCTTTCCACATGCAATTCGGCCACCCGCTTGTAGTCGCGCCTGAAAAATGCGATGAAATTCTGCGCCAGGTAGTCCTTGTCGAATTCGGTGAGCGTACCGACGATGCCGAAATCGAGTGCGATGTAGCGGCCGAAGGTCTCCGGCGCCAGGCTGACCTGGATATTGCCCGGGTGCATGTCGGCATGGAAGAAGCCATCGCGAAACACCTGCGTGAAAAAGATCGTCACGCCATCGCGCGCCAGCTTCGGGATGTCGACGCCGGCGTCGCGCAGACGCTGGATCTGGCTGATCGGAACGCCGGTCATGCGCTCCATCACGATCACCCCCTGGGTGCACAGATCCCAGTGCATTTCGGGCACCATCACCAGCCGCAACTCGGACATGTTGCGGCGCAACTGGGCCGCATTGGCGGCCTCGCGCACCAGGTCGAGCTCGTCATGCAGATAGTTGTCGAACTCGGCCACGACCTCGCGCGGCTTCAGGCGCTTGCCGTCGACCGACAGCCGCTCGACCCAGCGCGCCAAGGTGCGCATCAGTGACAGATCGTCGTCGATGACGGCAAGCATTCCCGGCCGAAGCACCTTGACGGCCACTTCGCGGCCATCCTGCAGGGTTGCAAAATGCACCTGGGCGATCGATGCACTGGCCACCGGCTCGGCCTCGAAACTGGCAAAAATCGCCTCGATCGGCCGACCGAAGGCCTTTTCTATCAATACCCGCGCCTGAGCCGCAGGAAACGGTGGTACGTCATCCTGCAGACGGGCCAATTCGTCGGCGACATCGGCCGGAACCAGGTCACGCCGGGTCGACAACACCTGCCCGAACTTGACAAAGATCGGGCCCAGCCGCTCCAGCGCCAGCCGCAATCTGACGCCACGCGGTGCATCGAGGCGTCGGCCAACCGTGATGACGCGCAACAAACCGCGCATCCACGGCTTGCGGATGCTCGACAACGCCAGCTCGTCCAGACCAAACCGAAAGACCGTGAAGACGATGAAGATCAGACGAGTGAGGTGCCTCATCGGGCAGGCGGCTCCTGCGAACCCGGTGCCATCCGGCTGACGCGCTGGACGGCAGCGCGGAAGGCGGCCGCGATGAACCCGCCGAAGCGTGACAACTCACGGGCCGGCACATTGCCGACCACACGCGCGAGATCGTCCTGGATCTCCCAGCGCAGGTTCTCGAGCAGCCAGTTGACGTCGCCGGCGAACGCCGCATCGCCGGAGATATCGATCTTCGGCCGGTTGCCGGCCAGCCCCTTGACCATCATCAGTGCCGGGTTGGACGCGTCGACAGTAACCTGCAGATCGGCGGATGAAGCATCCGGGACCCCCACATCCTGCCACTCGAGCAACCCGGCTGGCGTCACCAGAAAGGCCAGCGGCGGAACCGGTGGCAGCAGGGTCGGCCAGCGGTCGAGGTGCACGACGATGCGGCGCCCGCTGTGAGTCTTGAGTCGGTGGGTCGCCGCCGTCTCGGACGCCAGGACATGATTGAGCAACAGCGTCAGGCGCTGCATGACGGCCGGCGCGGCGAGCGCCTTCAGGGTATTGAGCATGCCGCGATTCTGACACCCGAGCACACCTTGGCGCCGGGCGCACCGGCGATTCGGCAGCGCTTGCGAAGGGGCAAGGCACGGTTTGGCACAATCCACGCCGATGAACAAGTCGACGATCCTGCTGACCGGCGCCACCGGGTATATCGGTTCGCACACCTGGCTGGCCCTGTTGCAGGCCGGCTTCGACGTGGTCGGTGTCGACAATTTTTCAAACAGCTCGCCAGAAGTTCTCGAGCGTTTGCGCGAGCTGAGCGGGCAGACCCCGAGATTCGAGCAGATCGATGTCTGCAACGCCGCGGATCTGGCGGCGGCAATCGAGCGGCACAACAGCTGCGCGGCAGTGCATTTCGCAGCGTTCAAGGCGGTCGGCGAGAGCGTCCGGCGGCCCCTGGCCTACTACGCCAACAACCTCGGCGGCTTGTTCAGCCTGTGTCAAGGGCTGGCCCGGAAGGGCGCCAAGGCGCTGGTCTTCAGCTCGAGCGCCACGGTATACGGCAAGCCCGAACGCCTGCCGATCAGCGAGGATTCTCCGCTGTCGACCACCAACCCTTACGGTGCGACCAAGTTGATGAGCGAGCAGGTGCTGCGCGACCTGCAAGTCTCCGATGCCGATTGGCGGATCGGGTTGCTGCGTTATTTCAATCCGGTCGGCGCTCACGAGAGCGGCCGGATCGGTGAAGACCCGCGCGGCATTCCGAACAACCTGATGCCCTACATCACACAGGTCGCGGTCGGCAAACGGGCCCGCTTGCAGGTGTTCGGCAACGACTATGACACCGCCGACGGCACCGGGGTTCGCGACTACATCCACGTGCTCGACCTGGCCGAAGGTCACGTGGCTGCGCTGCGCCGGCTGCTCGACCAGCCGGGCTTGTTCACCGTCAATCTCGGAACCGGCACCGGCTACAGCGTGCTTGAGATGGTGCGCGCCTTCGAGCGCGCCTGCGGGCGCGCGATTCCCTTCGAAATAGTCGATCGCCGGCCAGGCGACGTCGACGCCTGTTACGCCGACCCGGCGCAGGCGCGCCAGCTGCTGGATTGGCAGGCAAAACGTGGCCTCGACCTCATGTGCGCAGACAGCTGGCGCTGGCAAGAGTTGAATCCGGACGGGTTCGCTGCACGACCGGACGCCTGACCCGATTCACTATTCACAACATCCCCGACAGCTCCTCGGACCATCCACTTCATGACATCGAACTCCATTCCCGTCCACCCGGTGATCATCGCCGGCGGCAGCGGCACCCGCTTGTGGCCGCTGTCGCGAGCGATGTATCCGAAGCAGTTTCTGGTGCTGCACGGTGACCGCAGTCTGTTCCAGCAGGCGGCCGGCCGGCTTGCTGCGCTCGGCTGCCCGGATATCGAGGTCGGCGCAGCCTGCGTCGTCGGCAACGAGGAGCATCGCTTCCTGGTGCTCGAACAGCTGCGCGAACTGGCACTTCCCGACAGCGCCAAGGCCGCGCTGCTGCTGGAGCCGACCGGCCGAAATACGGCGCCGGCGATGACGATTGCGGCGCTGCATGCTGCCGAAAATGGACTCGATCCGGTGCTGGTCGTCACGCCGGCAGACCAGACCGTGACCGACGAAGCGGCGTTCACCCGCGCGCTGCAGCAGGCGATCCGGGTTGCCGCCGACGGCAAGATCGTGATCCTCGGCATCGCCCCCGACCGGCCGGAAACCGGCTTCGGCTATATCCGCGCCGACGATACCGGCGGCGGCGCATACAAGGTGGCGCAATTCGTCGAAAAGCCCGATCTGCCGACCGCCGAGCGGTACGTTGCCAACGGCAGCTTCTACTGGAACGCCGGCATGTTCGTCGTTCGCGCCTCGGTGTGGTTGGCCGCCTTGCAGAAGTTCAGACCCGACATCGCCGACGCCAGCCGCAAGGCCTGGGCCGTCAAGACGGCCGACGCCAGTTTCATCCGCCCCGGCAAGGCCGAGTTCGCGCAGATCCCCAGCGAATCGGTGGACTATGCAGTGATGGAGCAATGTCCCGGTTCGGCTGACTTCGATATCCGCATGGTGCCGCTGAATGCCGGTTGGTCGGACCTCGGAGCCTGGGACGCGGTCTGGCAGGTCAGCGCGAAAGACGCAGATGGCAACGTCAGCACCGGCGACGCACTGGTGCGGGCCAGCACCAACACGCTGGTGCATGCCACCAGCCGACTGGTTGGCGTGGTCGGCATGGACAACGTCATCGTCATCGAGACCGCGGATGCAGTGCTGGTGGCCGACCGGAGCCGCAGCCAGGAGGTCAAGCAGATCGTCGGCCAGTTGCAGACCAGCAGCCGCAGCGAACATACGCTGCATCGCCAGGTTCATCGGCCCTGGGGCTGGTATGACAGCATCGACTCGGGGCCCCGTTTCCAGGTCAAGCGGATCATGGTCAAGCCCGGAGCCTCGTTGAGCCTGCAGAAGCACCATCACCGCGCCGAGCACTGGATCGTCGTCAGCGGGACCGCCGAAGTGACCAATGGCGATCAGGTGATCATCCTGACCGAGAACCAGAGCACCTATATCCCGCTCGGGCAGATTCACCGCCTCGCCAACCCCGGCAAGATGCCGCTGGAAATCATCGAGGTGCAATCGGGCAGCTACCTCGGCGAGGACGACATCGTGCGCTACGAGGATACCTA
>JBDTQC010000259.1:0-5583 GCA_039932405.1 Ideonella sp. | reverse complement strand
CCGCGCTGCTCATGCACAAGCGCGAGTTGGTGTCGATGTTGTTGGTGCCGATCAGACCCTTGGCGAGCTTGTTGAAGGCGTAATAGTCTTCGGTCAGCAACTGACCGGAGACGTAGAACCCGACTGCATCGGGACCGTCACGGTTGATGATCGTCGCGAAGCGCTCGGCGGCTTCGTCGAGTGCGCTGTCCCAGCTGATCGACTCTGGTTGGGCGCCGCGCCGTTCGCGGCGCATCGGTGCCAGCAACCGGGTCTGCATCCGGATCGGTGCGCTGGCGGTCAGGTGCAAAGTGCTTCCCTTCGAGCACAGCCGGCCGAAATTGGCAGGGTGATCCGGGTCGCCGCGGATGCCGGTGATTTCCATGCCGTCGCTTTCGATGATCACGCCGCAGCCGACGCCGCAGTAAGGGCAGGTTGACTTGGTTTCAGGCATCGTTGCCTGCGGTTCGGTCGAGGCTGGTTGCCTGAGTGGCGGGGTGGCGCGATTGGCGGGCGGCGAAGGTCGTCATGCGGTATGCGGTGCCTGCACCTCGAAGCTCTGGTCGCCGAGCGCAGCGGTCGATGCACCCGGGCCGGCTTTCGGCGGTTTCACATCCAGCGCGAGTGAAGCGAGCTCGCCGCGGTCCAGAAAAATATGGCCGGCAGCGTCGAGATGGACTTTGAATGCCTGCGTGCATCCGGTGTCTTCGCCGCGTGCGCAGCCATCGTCGAGCGCAATCGTCCAGTTGTGCAGGGGGCAGGCCACACTCGTGCCGAACACGATGCCCTGGCTCAATGGCCCGCCCTTGTGCGGGCATCGATCGAGCAGCGCGAAGACCTTGTCCTCGCTGTTGCGGAAGATTGCCACCGCGATGCCGTGATCGCGTGCGACCCGCCGCGCGCCGAGCATCGGTATGTCTTCGAGCTTGCAGATCGGCTTCCAGTCGGTGCTCATCGGGTCTCTCCCATGCGGGCGGGCGTCCACGGCAGGGCGCTCATGACATCGCTCCGATCGGCTCGAACTGGCGTGTGTCGACCGCTGCCTCGTCGAAGTCGAACCATGGATCGGGCTCGCCATCGAGGCTGAACTGCAGGCGTTCCCACAATGCTTTTCGGCCATTCGCATCGTCGAGAATCTTCTTCTTCACATAATCGAGACCGACCCGGTTCACATAGTGGACCGTGCGTTCGAGGTACCAGCCTTCCTCGCGGTAGAGCTGGCAGAACGCGCCGGTGTACTCCAGCACCTCGGCGGCGGTCTTGAGCTTCACGAAAAAATGGGCGACCTCGGTCTTGATGCCGCCGTTGCCGGCGACATACATCTCCCAGCCCGAGTCGACACCGATGATGCCGACATCCTTGATGCCGGCCTCCGCGCAATTGCGCGGGCATCCGCTGACTGCGAACTTGACCTTGTGCGGTGCATACATGCGCCACATCGCGCGCTCCAGGTCTTTGCCCATCTGCGTGCTGTCCTGCGTGCCGAAGCGGCACCATTCGCTGCCCACGCAGGTCTTCACGGTGCGCAGCGCCTTGGCGTAGGCGTGGCCGCTGGGCATGCCGATGTCTTTCCAGACTGACTGAAGATCTTCCTTTCTGACTCCCAGCAGGTCGATGCGTTGGCCGCCCGTTACCTTGACCGTCGGTATCTTGTATTTGTCGACCGCGTCTGCAATGCGGCGCAGTTCGGACGCGGTGGTTTCGCCGCCCCACATGCGCGGAATCACGCTGTAGGTGCCATCCTTCTGGATATTGGCGTGGCTGCGTTCATTGATGTAGCGGCTCTGTGGATCGTCGCGCGCTTCCTTCGGCCAACTGCTGATCAGGTAGTAGTTGACCGCGGGGCGGCAGCTCGAGCAGCCGTTCGGCGTGCGCCAGCCGAGCCGCTGGTAGACGCTGTCGATGCTCAACAGGTGTTCCGCCTTGATGACATCGCGGGTTTCCTGATGACTGGCATCGGTGCAGCCGCAGATCGCCTTCTTCTTCGGCGTGGCGGAATAGTCGCCGCCTGCCGTGAACATCAGCAACTGCTCGACCAGACCGGTGCACGAACCACACGATGCGCTGGCCTTGGTGTGTTTTCGCACATCCTCGAGCGTGAACAGGCCTTTTTCCTTGATGGCCTTGCAGATCGTTCCCTTGGTGACGCCGTTGCAGCCGCAGACCTCGTCGGCATCGAGCATCGCGGCCGCCTTGTTGTGGCCCTGATGACCGGCGTCGCCGATGTTCGACTCGCCGAACATCAGCTTGTCGCGGATATCAGCCACCGAGCGGCCGTCGCGCAGCAGCTTGAAATACCACGAGCCATCGACGGTGTCACCGTACATGCAGGCGCCGATCAGCTTGTCGTCCTTCAGCACCAGCTTCTTGTAGACGCCGCCATAAGGATCGCTCATCACGATCTCTTCACAGTCCGGGCCACCGGTGAAGTTGCCGGCGGAAAACAGGTCGATCCCGGTAACCTTCAGCTTGGTGCTGACCTGGCTGCCGGTGTAGCGGCCGATGCCGAATTCGGCCAGATGCGTCGCACAGACCTTGCCTTGCTCGAACAGCGGCGCCACCAGTCCGTAGGCAATCCCGCGGTGCGATGCGCACTCGCCGACCGAATAGATGCGCGGATCGGTGATGCTCTGCATCGTGTCGTTGACGACGATGCCGCCACGATTCTCCGGTCCGCAGTGCAAGCCGATCTTGATCGCCAGCTCGGTATTGGGTTTGATGCCGGCGGCCATCACGACCAGATCGGCCGGGATCTCGGTGCCGTCCTTCAACTGCACTGCCATCACGCGGCCGGACTGGCCGCGATCCTGGTCGCCGATCAGCGCCTGCGTCTGCGCGCCGAGGCGAAATTTCAGCCCGCGTTGTTCGAGCGATTTCTGCAGCAGCCTGGCGGCCGTTTCATCGAGTTGACGCTCCATCAACCAACCCGCCAGATGGATCACCGTCACCTGCATGCCGCGCAACATCAGGCCATTGGCCGCCTCCAGGCCGAGCAGGCCACCGCCGATCACCACGGCATGCTGGTATCGGGTTGCTGCCTCGATCATGGTGTCGGTATCGGCGATGTCGCGGTAGGCAATCACGCCGTCCAGGCTCTTGCCAGGAATCGGCAGAATGAACGGGTTCGAGCCGGTGGCGATCAGCAGCCTGTCGTAGTCGATTTCGCTGCCGTCGTCGACCTGCACCACGCGGTTGCGCCGATGCACACCAACCACCTTCTTGCCGATCCGCAGATCGATGTTGTTTTCCGCATACCAGGCCAGCGGATTGAGGACGATTTCGTCGAGGGTCTGTTCGCCAGACAACACCGGCGACAGCAGAATCCGGTTGTAATTGGGGTGAGGCTCGGCGCCGAACACCGTGATGTCGTACAGATCGGGGGCGATCTTCAGCAGTTCCTCGATCGTGCGCACACCCGCCATGCCGTTGCCGACCATCACCAGTTTCATTTTTTTCATGACGCTACTTTCCGAGAGTCGAAGTGGGTGTCTTGGGCGGCCGTCAAGCACCTTCGATGTGAGTTGCCAGGTGAACCACGCGCGGGGCTCCAGGTGAAAATGACCGGGTGCGCGGCGGCGCAAGCATGCGGCAGGGCAACATGAGCGTCGAGCTGGATATCGGGCAGTTCAGCGACCAGGGGCCACGCCCGATCAACGAGGACTTCTGCGCCTGGCGCGACAACGACGGGGCGAGCGGCCTGGTGGCGGCGCTGGCCGATGGTGTATCGACCGGTGGGGCTGGCCGCGAAGCGGCGCGCAGCACGGTGCTCGCGCTCGTCAATGATCATGGCTCGGCGCCCGATACCTGGGACACCACTGCGGTACTTGATCGATTGATCACGGCGCAGAACGGCTGGCTGGCCGACCACAACCGGCGCCGTCAGGGTGTGCGCCGCGACGGCGCCGCTGACATCGGCCTGTGCACCTTGACGGCGCTGGTGTTGCGCGGTCATGCCTACACCATCGCCCATGTCGGCGACAGCCGAGCCTGGCTGATCCGCGCGGCTTCGCAGGGCAACAAGGCCGGTGCCTTGATTCAGCTGACACAGGATCACGCGTTCGATCAGCCGGATCAGCGTAGCCGCCTGACCCGCGCAATCGGCCTCGACGAGCGAATTCACATCGACTTCCTGCAGGGCGAGTTGCAGCAAGGCGATGTCTTCGTGCTGACCAGCGATGGTGTGCATGGCCGCTTGTCGCGCAGCGCGATGGCAACGGTCGCCAGCAAGCTGTCGACACGCGAGCCGAACCTTGCTCAACAGTTGGCCGAGGCGTTGGTGCGTGCCGCACTGGCGGCCGGCAGCCAGGACAATGCCAGCGCCTTGGTGGTGCGTGTGCGCGGTCTGGCCAAGGCGCGGCTGGAGGATTGGTTGCTGCGAGGCCGCCAGTTGCCGGTACCCGGGCCCCTCAAGCCTGGCGATCGGCTCGACGCCTATGTCATCACCGCGCTGGTTGCCAATAACGGGGTGCACCGGCTGTACCAGGCGCGCGACCACAAAACAAACGCCCTGGTCGCCATCAAGACCCTGCATGAAGCGCGCGCCAGCGACCGCGAAGAACGCGCGATGCTGGCGCACGAGGCGTGGCTGGCGAGCCGGGTCGCGCCGCATGCGGGCGGTGATACCGGAGCGGGTGCCGAGGCGGGCCTGGTGCAGGTGCATGAGCTTGCCGATGCCAGCGCCTGCTACACGGTCTACGACTGGCACGCCGGTCGAACGCTCGAACAGTGGCTGGCCGACGGGCGGCGCTTCGACGTTGCCGAGATCGTTGCTGCGGCGATTGCGGTTGCCAAGGCGCTTGGCCGATTGCACCGGCTTGGCGTGATTCATCGCGATATCAAGCCGGGCAACCTGCACCTTGGCGACGACGGCCAGTGGCGTGTTCTGGATCTCGGTGCAGCAATCTCCGGCAACGAGCCCAAGTCGCTGCGCACGCTGCACGCTGGCACGCCCAGCTACATGAACCCGGAGCAATGGTCGCGCGAGCTTCACGTTCCGGCCGACGCACGCAGCGATCTGTACGCGCTCGGCGTCACCTTGTATCAGTGGCTGACCGGCCGCCTGCCCTACGGTGCGATCGAACCCTATCAGACTGGCCGCTATCGGCGAGACCCCGCCACCCCGTCGCGCCGACGCCCCGACGTGCCGATCTGGTTCGACCATGTGGTGTTGAAGGCGATCGCGATCGAGCCGGCCCGACGTTTCGAGACCGCCGAAGAACTGCTGCTGGCGCTCGAGCGGGGCGCGTCGCGGCAGCTCGCAGCACCGGCTGCCACGCCGTTGATCAGCCGCGACCTCGGCGCGCTCTGGAAGATTGCATTCGGCGTGTCGGCGCTGGTCAACCTGCTGCTGATCTACTGGCTGTTGTTCCTGCCGCGCTGATCCCGCCTTACTGCAGCGGCCGCGTTTCAGCCGCTTCATGGCTTGGCCATGCGATGCAGCGCGCCGGCCGTGCCGCGGTCTTCGGGTGTGGCTGAAGCCAGGTTGCTGGCGGCACGCGCTCGACCGCCTTTTTCGGCCCAGGTGCGGGTCCAGCGGATCTGCACGACCCGCAACATCAGCAGCATCGCCAGCGACAGCACCGCGAACGAGACGAAGCCCCAGGC
>JBDTQC010000258.1:0-5598 GCA_039932405.1 Ideonella sp. | reverse complement strand
CGAAGACCAGGTGCTGGCCGACGTGATGACCGACAAGGCTACCGTCGAGATTCCGTCGTCGGTCGCCGGTACGGTGACATCGCTCGGTGGCGAAGTCGGCGAGGTGCTGGCCGTTGGCGCCGAGTTGATCACCATCACAACCGACCAGTCGTCGGAGCAATCGCCGACCCCTTCGTCCGACCGGCCATCGACGGCTGCGGCCGTATCCTCGGCCGCAGCAACCTCGCCGCGCGCTGCGCCGCCGGCCGAGGCAGTCGAAGTCTCCGCGACGTCAATGGCCGTTTCGCCCGCATCAGCACCCAGCCACACACCCAGCGCCATGGAAGCGCCGCCTTCCGCGAAGCGAATCGTCGCGTCGCCAGCGGTGCGTGCCCGCGCCTGGGAGCTCGGCATCGACCTGCAGGCTGTGCCAGGCAGTGGCACAGGCGGGCGCGTGATGCAGGCCGATCTCGACGCCCATCTCGACAGTGGCGGAAATCGAGGCATTGCGCCGCGCGCGGCCGCCGCTGCCACGCGTTCTGCCGCGGCGCCAACCGGCGCCACCCAGCAGATCAAGATCATCGGACTGCGTCGGCGCATCGCGCAGAAGATGCAGGAATCGAAGCGCCGGATCCCGCACTATGCCTACGTCGAGGAAATCGACGTGACCGAACTGGAAGCCTTGCGGACGCAGTTGAACCAGCGCTTCGGCGAGCAGCGTGGCCGCCTGACGCTGTTGCCGCTGCTGATCCGGGCGATCGTGCTCGCAGTGCCTGACTTTCCGATGGTCAATGCCTGGTTCGACGATGAAGCGGGCGTATTGACGCAGCATGAATCAGTTCATGTCGGGGTCGCCACCCAGACCGACGCCGGCCTGATGGTGCCGGTGCTGCGCGATGCGCAAGTGGGTGACGTGTGGCGCCACGCCATTGAAATTGCGCGCCTTGCCGATGCAGCGCGCAGCGGCAAGGCCGTTCGCGACGAGCTGACCGGCTCGACGATCACGCTGACCAGCCTGGGAAAACTCGGTGGCATCGTCTCGACACCCGTCATCAATTCCCCCGAAGTGGCAATCGTCGGAGTCAACAAGATCGTGCAACGGCCGGTGGTTCGCGACGGCGCGATCGTCGTGCGCCAGATGATGAACCTGTCGTCATCGTTCGACCATCGGGTCGTCGATGGCGCGAAGGCGGCCGCATTCATCCAGCGGATTCGTGAGACGCTCGAACACCCGGCTTTGCTGTTCGTCGGCTGATGCCGATCACCAGACCGTGTTTCGCATCAGACGAAATCGGCACCCGAACCTTCTTCTTTTCGCGACAGAATTCCGGGTTCGCCGTTCAATCGGCAGGTCACCGATGCCCGAGCCTTGACAGCACCGTGCGTGGTGCCAAGATCGGCTCTCGTGCAAGATTTGGGTCGACAATGCCGTGCCAGGCCCCGGGGCGAATGACGGCCAAGCCGGCGCCGATGACTGGCAAATCCAGGAGTAAAGCTTGCTGACGATGTCGCAAACGCAGTTCGAGCAGCTAGGTGCCGACCAGAAACAGCGCTTCATCGCCCAGTTGATGGCGCGCTTGCGCAGCGATTTCCCGGTTCAGACCAAGCCGCTGGACGACCCGGCAATGCACGAGTTGATCGACACCGGGATGCGGCATGCGCAGACCTATGGCCTGGTAAGCGAGGCCCACATCCGCGTCTATTGCGCAATGATGCTGCGCCACGGACGCGATTTCGATGCCGACCCCAAATTGCCGTGGGCCGGAGACATCCTCAACGACGACAAACTGCCCCCGCGCGACAAGGTCTCACGTCTCGACGGCGTTCAGGTGTTCCTCGATCGTTCGCCGCCAACATGACCGATCTCGCGCGCCCGCTCGATCCGGCAGCTGTCAAGGCCGCTGACGACCAGTTCTATGCCAACCACCCCGAGTTCATCGGACCGGATGGCAAGCGCATTCCGCTCAGCGCGACCGATCCCGCCCAAGCCGATTTGCGCCGCGAATGGGTGGCCTCCTATGTGGCGGCCGGCGGCGCGGTCGCTGGCGGCGATTCGGCCAAGAAGCCCGGAGCCGGCACCGAGCCCTGCGACTGCCCGCCACCACCCTCACCACCGGCACCACCGGCACCCCCAACACCCGGCGGCGGAGGTGGGGGCGGCGGGGGAGGAGGGCCGGTTCCGATCCCGCCGAAACCAAAACCGACCTTGAAGGTTCGTTGGTCGAAGCCGGAAGTCACGCCCGATCACAACAGCAGCTGGCCGCCGGCAACGCCGCCGACCGATGTGATCCCCGAAGAAGCCAAGGTCGAACTGATTGGCGATACCACCAATGTTCCCGACGGTACCGTTGCGAACATGACGATCCTGCTGTGCCACAGCGGAGCGACGGTAACAGGCGGACACTTTGGCAGCCTCGAGGTGCGCGGCGGCAAGGTTGTCGATCCGGTTACCGGCAAGCGCCCGGAATGGGTGTTCGACGCCCGCCACGATATCTGGGCCACCTGGGACAAGCCTTTCTACTACTTCACCTGCAACGTGTCGTTCGAAGGCCTGTTCGAACAAACGCCGAAGGATTTTGCCGGCCAGCGCCCGGCTTGCCTGACGCTCAAATACTGGCACCCCTGCTTCGCCGAGACCGGCTCGCTGACTGGTGTGCTGCCCGAAGCCAACGCGGTGGCGGCCATCTTGAATGGCGTCGGTCATTCGAAGGCGCTGGTCACCAATCAGAACGGCCCCGGTATCGCGCTGGCCAACTATGGCTCGGCTTTGCGCAACAGCTATGCATTCCACCAGGCGAGCCACGGCAATGCGCTCAAGCGCAGCGACAACTCCGCTATCGGAGTCCACGACCCGGGCGAGACCGCGTACACCAAGTCCGATTGGCGAAGCATCGTCCACATCTCGCCAGTTCCGCGCTTCGGCGATGCACAGATCGGTAACACCACCGACGTGCCCAGCTTGCCGCGCTACCTGTTTTATGCAAGCACCTGCCTGACCGGTTGGGAGCCCAGCTTTGCCAATGCGATGATGGCGCGAGGAACCGGCCACGTGCTGGCGTTCAGGGTAACGATCCCCGATGCCGAGGCGCCTTTGCTGGCCAGCAAGTTCTACAAGCGCTGGGCCAAATCCGGCCTCAATCCGGCCAAGATTCCCGATTGCTTTTTCGCAACCGCCTCCGACCACTACAAGAACATGAAGCCGATCCTGTACGGCGCCGGCGGTGGCGCGATCAAGCCGAAGGGCGTACTCGAATCGATCGGAGATGCGCTGTCGGATATCGGCGCGGCGATCGGCGACGCCATCTCCGGCTGGTTCAACTAGGAAACACGACGATGGATCCTGGAACGCTGAAATCAAATGCCAAGGCGCGCATGCAGGCCTTGTTGTCGACGCTGATGCGCGGCGATGTCCAACTGCAGGCGCTCGACGACGAAGCCGGCTGGGACGGCCTGTTGAAGCGCCATTTGCACGAAGAGCGATTTGCCGCGTGGCATCAGTTCAACGAGTTGCAGATCGAGACCGACCCCAGCGGTCAGATCAAGTTGTTCCATGATCCGCGCCGACTGGTCGACTCCGAATATGCGCCGCTGCCTGACGACGAGGTGCTGCGCATCTGCACAACCAGCGGCCTGATCGGCAAACGGGTCGAGTCGATCAGGGCGCAGGAAGGCCCCGACAACACGCTGGCAGCCGTGATCCAGCAACGCCACCATCGACTGCCGACCAAGCTGCAGTTTCTGATCAACTGCAAGACCCGGCAGATCGCGGCGTTGCGTGTCGTCCAGGAGGCCACATGAACGCCCGCGAGGCGGTGGACGTGGCCAAAGCCGCAGCACCCGAGTTCGGGGTGCCGGCCAGCTACGCGGCACAAGAGGCCGAGTTGCGCATCGTCGAACTGGTGGCCGGTGCGCCGATCCGCGACGAATTGCCCCCACCCGGCCCGGTTTTCGACCGCAAGGCCTGGGTGGTGCAATTTGCAGCCGGTATCCTGTGGGTGGAGTTGACGGTCGACGACGACACCGCACGCATCGTTCGCGTTCGTCGCTCGCGCAGCGCTGCCCAAGCCATCGAGGCGCAAAGCAATGGCTGATCAAACGCCAGCCAATGCCGGCACCCCGATCGAACGGGCGAACGCCTGGTATCTGCTGTTCCTCGAGCGCGAAAGCCTGGCGGCCGGTCGGCCTGCCAACGCCTCGGATCTCGGCGAACACCTGCAGCTCGCACCTGTCGGCGGCAAAACCGCCCAAGATGGCGCACCGATCCCGCTGGCCGTGTATTCCCGACTCAGCACCTGCTCGATTCGATTGAATGCCACGACTGGCGAAACCATATCGTGGTACCTCGATTTTCTGGCCCTTGGCTGCGACGCGTCGATGCCGCCCGCTGACGCCGTGGCACTGGCCACACAAGTGGCCGAACCGCCGGCCAATGCCGTACTCGATGAATCCGGCTACGACATCATGGCAGGCCGTAGCTTCTTCAGGGCGCGCTGGAAGCACGTGCTCGATGGCATTCCGGTCGAGGGCGACTACATCGAGGTGCTGATCAACGGCAAGCACCGCAAGGTGTTCTCATTGTCCAAGGTATGGCGCGATCCGCGTGTCGGAGCGCCACCTCAGTCGCTATGACACGCATCGACCGAGCTAGGCGGCGCCTTTCAATCTTGCCGATCTTGCTATCGGCTGGCCTGGCGATCGGCTTCGCCGCGTGGGCGGCGCCTGCCAATTCAGGAGCCAAGCGCATGTTCAAAAACGAAACTTATCAAGAATTGCAGCCGTATGGCGCGAGCGACCGGCTGGTTGCGGTGGTGCGCTGCGATGCCATCGAGATACTCGAACCCGGCAGCCGCAGCGAACGTCAGCAGATCCGGGGCACGCTGCTCGCAGGTCCTGCGACCAAGCCACCCGGCAGTTCGTTGCTGCTCGCGCGTTTCGCGCAAGGCAAACCATCGATGGAAGTCGGCAGTGCCTACCTCGTCGCGGCATACCGCGAGTCGACGGCCGGGCCCTGGGCCCTGGTCGAGCATCAACCAGTCGATTCCGCCACCGCGTCGCAGGCATACGACAAGGCGCAAGCCGACCTGACAGCCAATCTGGCTGCCGCCAAGCCGCGCTGAAACCGCGTTGCGCAACTGAGCGCTGAAAGCCGCGCAGACCTGGCAAAGGCGGCCGATGCTTAACGCCTGGCCAGAAGCCGTTCAGTCGAGCTTCAACGCGCCTTCGTCAACGAAGCGCCGGTAGTCCTGCAAAGAGATGGCCGCAGAGCCGTGACTATCGCCGTCGCTCCAGGAGAGCGTTGCGTCAAGGTCGGTCACTTCAACCTGGCAGCTACCCTTTGGCACCTTCATCTCGACCCCGTCACCTTCCCGGAAAGTTACCTCGCCAACGATTTCGCATTGTTGCTTGCCCATTGCTGATCTCCTCTTTCGCACAGGTGGAGGGGTGCAACATCTGGCGGGTAGGCTCGCCGCGCGTCACATCGGACATCCAGTTCGCCGTTCAATGGGTCGATGGCTTCGGGTCGCTGTGCCAATCGTGATGGCGCTGCGTCTTCTGGCAACCAATGGGAAATCCGAGTGAGCAGGATAACTTGCTTGTGCGATCGCCTTCGCCGCATTT
>JBDTQC010000257.1:0-5605 GCA_039932405.1 Ideonella sp. | reverse complement strand
GCGCGCGGTGTCGGCCGCCGCCAGCAGGCGCCGGTAGGTGAACTCGGGGCTGCGTCTCATGATCTCGTGCGGCGTGCCACCGACGCTGATCAGCCAGCCCTCTGCCTCGACGCCGGTCGGGCTCTTGATGCCTTCGACGCGTGAGTAAACGAAGGGTGGCGCGTAGGCCATGACCTTTTCCAGCGTGTCCAGCATCAGCGGCGGCGATACCCTCGACAACACCTCAACCGGCTTGATGATCTTGAAATATTCCTGCGACAAGGGGTGGATGACGAAGGCGAAGCGGTTGACGCGTTTGAAGCCGCCGGGGTAGAGCAGGCGCGGCATCAGCCCTTCGCCGGCCAGCACTTCGAGGTAGTCGTCCTCGAGCAGTTGTGTGCCGGACTTGCCGGTGGCGGCCATGATCATCGCGTCGAGCAGCGCCGGGTCGAGCGCGTGGCCTTCGATCTGCGGCGCGCCGTCGATCACCAGGTGCACGCCCTTGTCGCGAAAATGCTCGAGCCGGTCTTCGTTGACGGTGGTTGTCACCACGGTCTTGCCTGCCAGCTCCTCCAATCCCATCGCGTCCAGTTCGTGCACCGGTGCCACCACCACGTGTGCGTGCGCCACCGCACGCTTCAGCGCGTGGCGCGCCCATTGCTTCATCAAGCCCTCCGGCACCAGGCGCGGCGGCACCCAGTCGGCCACCGCGTGCGCGCCGGCGGCGTACAGGCCGAGCTGATCCAGCGACGTCAGCAGCTTGGGTATGCCCAGTTGCAGCATCGGGTCGGCAAAACGCAGGTTGGGCGTGTACTCGGCCATCGACAGCGCCAGCTTCTGGTTGGTCAGGCCGCTGAAGAACAGCACACGGGCGTTGTCGAAGAAGTGCCCCAGCTCGGCCTGCGCATGGCGGACCGCCCATTCCAGGAAGATGTCGGCCAGCCGCTCACCGCTGCTCACCGGTGTATGGCGCACGGCGTGCTTCAGACGGGCGGCAGCGGCGGCGTCGCGGCTGCCCTTGCGCAACTGCTCGCTGTCCTTGACCAGCCCCAGACCGATGGCATCGCATTTGCCGTCCCAGCGACGCAGCAGACGAGCGGCCGCGGCATGGTCGCCATCGACACCGAGGCGGCGAACATGCAGCTTTTCGCCCAGCAGTGTGGTGCTGAATTCGAAATCGAGCCGCTTCGAACCCAGGCTGACACCGATGATCTGTTTCATGAAGCGCCTGTGTCCAACCAAGTTACTGCATTCTGCGCAACCGACACGGTCGGATGTTTGATTCAGAACAGTTTGCGTTGCACTTCAGGCTGGGTAATGTGTCCAATGGCCAGGTTTTCAACTGGGTCGACGCATGGGCCTTGTTCAGCGTTGCCGTAGCATCAATTCCATGATCGACGACGATTCGTTGCTTGATTCAGCCCGCCAGCGCCTGGCGAAGCTGCAGGCCAGACTGCAAGCCGGGCAGGCAACGCCGGTTCGGCTGATCGAGACGCATCTTTCATGGATCCTGCTGGGCGAAGAAGACGCCTACAAGCTGAAGAAGCCGCTGCGCCTGCCGTTCGTCGATTTCAGAAGCCTGCAGTCCAGGCAACAAAGTTGTCTGCAGGAATTGCGCCTCAATCAGCGCCTGGCGCCGACCATCTATCGCGAGGTCGTCGAAGTCCGCGAGGGTGATGACGGCCCCGACTTCGGTGGCAGCGCGCCGGTCGTCGACTATGCGGTGCGGATGCGGCGATTTGCAGACGGCAGCCTTTGGAGCGAGAGGCTGGCAGTTGGCGGGCTCGAAATCGGCCAGGTCGAAGCGATGTCCAGGCGGCTGGCCGATTTCCATCGTGATGCGCCGGTGATGCCAGCCGCCAGCCGATTCGGCAGCGCGTCGGTTCAGCAAGCTGTCACGCAGCGGCTGATCGCAGCACACGATGCGCACCTGCAGGCTGCAGGCGCGAGCGAGGCCGACTTCGACTGGCCGCGTCTGCGCGACTGGCTGCGAGGCCAATTGACAATGCTGGCCCCGTTCTGGGACGAGCGCCGCCGCCAGGGCCGTATTCGCGAAGGCCATGGTGACCTGCATCTGGCGAATCTGCTGCAGGAGAAGGGCTGCGCATCGACGGCTTTCGATGCCATTGATTTCGACGCCGAGCTTCGCTGCATCGACGTGATCGAAGACATCGCCTTCCTCGTCATGGATCTGCTCGCCCACAGCGCCGACACGCTCGCCTGGCGCTTCCTCGACGTCTACCTCGAGGCCAGTGGCGATTACGCGGGATTGCCGGCGCTGCGTTTCTACCTGGTTCGCCGGGCGCTGGTCCGCGCACAGGTCAGGGATCTTTCCGACGACCTGGCCGCAGTGGCGCCGGGCGAGTGTGACGCCGCGGTCTACCGGACGCTGGCTGCCCGCTTGGCATTCGGTGCCTCGCCGTGGCTGGTCATCACCCACGGCCTGCCGGCGTCGGGCAAGAGTCATGTCGCTTTGCGCCTCGTGACGCGCACCGGTGCGGTTCGTTTGCGCTCGGATGTCGAGCGCAAACGCTTGTTCCAGCTCAATGCGCTCGATTCGTCGAAAGCGGTCGGCGACATCTACACCGAGGCGGTGGGCCTGCAAACCTATCAGCGTCTGTTCGAGCTTGCCGGCGTGGTGCTGCGATCGGGTTGGCCGGTGGTCGTCGATGCCGCATTCCTGCGCCGTGCTGAGCGCGCGCAGTTTGCTGCATTGGCATCGTCGGTCGGGGTGCGCTTCGGCATGATCGATTGCCGGGCGACGCAGGCGGTACTGGAAGAGCGCATCCAGCGCCGAGCTGCCAGCGCAAGCGATCCGTCAGAGGCCGACTTGTCGGTTCTCGCCTGGTTGCGCGCGGTGGAAGAGCCTCTCGATTCAGATGAACTCGCAGCCGCGATCTCCGTCGATGCTGGCGACCCACGCGGCGCCGACCATGCCGTGTGTCGATGGCTGGAGAAACTCGGAGGCTGAACCGAACCTCCCCCGCAAGCGCAAGACCGCCGAGTCCCAGGGCCTCAAGCTGCAACGCTTGGGGGGCTGACCGCCCTTGCGGCCGGCAGGCTACTCGACCTCGCCACCGAAACGCTTGATCAGGTTGGCGATGTATTGCTCCACAAGGCCTTCAAACTCGTGGCGAACGACCGGCGCGATGACCATCTTCATCAACGCCGGGGCTGCGATATCGATGCTGCCCTTGACCTTGAAGACGAGTGCCGTGCTCGTCTTGTTGTCGCTTATCTTCCAGCTGCCGCCGACGAGTGCGTTGCCCTCCCCCTTGACCGGCGTCCAGACGACCGTTCCCTTGCTGCGATTGGACACATACTTCGACGCATAAACGGTGTGCACATTGGACTGCGGCGGGCCGACCTTTTCCATCTCCCAGCGGTAGACACCGCCGCCGAGGTCGACAAGTTGGGCGACTTTCGGGAAGTGGCTGACCGATTTCGGAACGTCGGACAGCAGGTCGAAAACTTTCTTGAACGGCGCCTTGACGGCAAACTCGTAGCCCAGGTCGATATCGACGCTGAAGGTCATTGCGGTCTCTCCTAGAGCAATTCAAGCACCATCATGCCGGCGAACAAGTCATAGCGCACGAGACGCACGCTTGGCTCGAGCCACTGAGGGCGCTTCATCCGGGGGCGACGCGACCGCCCACGGCAACATCATCGTCAGCATCAGCAGCTTGTCGAACTCGGGTTCGAAGCGGTCGATGATGGCTTGCGGGTCGGGGCACAGCCGGCGGTCGGTGATCAGGCCGAACTGAACGCCGCCGCCGTAGCTCAGGATCGAGACACCGATGCCGATCTGGCCCGAGGTCGGCACCCAGAACATCGCCTGGCGCAGCGTACTGCCGCAAATCGTCAACGGCTGTGCCGGCCCCGGGACATTGGTCATCACCGCGGTTGTCTTTTTTGCGAACAGTCCCAGAATCACGTCCTGCGCCGGCTTGAGCAACAGCCCGCTGAGCGCCAACAACGCGAAGGCCAGTACCGGCTGGTAGCTCCCTTTGAGCTGGTCCATGCGCTGGCGAATCGAATAGACCCGGGCGACCGGATTGGCAATGCCGATCGGCAGCACCAACGGAGCCAGGCCGAAGCGGTTGCCGAGTTGCCAGGCCTGATCCAGCGGTCGCAGATTGACCGGCACCATCGCGCGGATTTCCTTGCCCGCCGGTTCATCGCCGCGGTCACGCAGCGAACCGCCAATCGCGCCGGCAACGCAGGCCAGCAGCACGTCGTTGACGGTACAGCCCAGCGCGTGACCGATCGCCTTGACGGTGTCGAGCGCGATCGGCTCACTCCAGGCAACCAGCTTGTGTCCCTCGGGCTGGCCTTTCAGCAAGGTCGGCGAGTCGTCGGACATCAGCGCCAGCGCTGCAAGGTCGCTGACGACATGCAATCCGCCAGCTGCGATGTCGACCGAATCGAGAATCACTTCGCGCGGATGGGTCAAGGCTTCGAGCGATCGAAAGACGTCGTGCCCGTAGCCATCGATCGCCTTGATCAGCGCATCGACCCGGGAGTCGACGTCGTGCGGGTCTTCAGCCGCGGCATCGTGGTGCCGCTGCGGAGGGTCGGCACCGCCATCGGTGATGCTCAGGATCACCGAGGTCAACGCCACCCCGTCCCCAATACAGTGGTGGATTCGCACGATGATCGCCGAGCCACCTTCGTAGTGTTCGATCAGGTGGAACTGCCACAGCGGCCGCGCGTGGTCCAGCGGCGTGGTTGCCAGATCGCCGCACAGCCGTTGCAGCGCCTGTCGTTCGCTCTCTCTGCGGCGCCGCTGCAGGCCGAGGGGCACGACGTGTTTGGCGATGTCGAAGTCGTCGTCGCCGACCCAGTTCGCGCCGATCGCATCTGGAACCACTTTCTGCAGGAAGCGCTCGTACCGCAGCAATTTGTCGCTGATGCGCTTGCGCAATCGCACCAGCGTGATCGCAGGGCTGAGCAGCCAGACGCCCACAATCATCATCAGGTTGACGTCGTTGTCCATGCGCAGCCAGGCAGTATCGACGCGCGACATGCGCTCGGAGTGTGGTGAGGACATGGAGATCGCTCCTGATTGCTCGTACGGGCAGCAGCATGGCTCGCCCGCCATCGATGGCGTTTGACCCGGATCAACGCACGAAGGGTGCCATCGGCGCGAATCAGGCAATTGATTGGGTCACGATGCGACGCTCCTCGTCACACCACGTGTCAAGCCGCCTTCACGCAAAGGCAATGGCTGCGAACCACCGCAAGCACATTGTCTTCCCCGGCTTCCAGGTGGGCCGGACACGCGGGGCGAAAATGATCGAACGCCGATGGGCCGATGGGCCGATGAACTGGATGCGCGGCTTCGACAAGGCCCCGCAGCACGACTTTCAGTGCGGTTGCTGCCGAGTCGTGTCGATGTCGACGTATGACCAGAACTGGGTGCCGAACAGCGGCCGGCGGTAGCCGATCAGCCACGGCTGGGTGAGGTCGGTGACGATGCGGTGCACGTTGTACTTCTGCGGCATGTAGGCAACGACGATGCGCTGCGCTTCACGCAGCAGGGCCAGCCGCTGAGGCCCGTCGGGCAGCGCCTGCATGGCTTCGAAGATCGCATCGAAGCGCGGGTGCCTGAAACGGCCCAGGTTCT
>JBDTQC010000256.1:0-5607 GCA_039932405.1 Ideonella sp. | reverse complement strand
CCGAACCAGAACTCCATCTCGGGCAGCGGATGGTCGATGGCTTCGAGCGCCGCGCCCAGCGGTGGCAGCAGGGTGTGCACCAGCACGCTGAACCAGTCGAGCACCGCCTGCGCTCGGTGGCCCCAGCCCTGGCGCTCACAGCGGCGCAACAACTGCAGCTGCAGATCGGGGCGGCGCGCCAGCGCGAACCCTTCGGAGGCCAGCCATTCAAGCTGGCCGTGCAGGAAGTTGCCGGGCACCGATCCGCGCGGAAAGCGGTGCCAGGGCTCGTCGCCGAACAGGTCCGGCGTGGTTGTCATTGGTAACGTTGGCGACTGAACGTGGGTCGGTGCGCGCGACGGCACCGCAACGGCGTCGCCATCTGAATCTGCATCGGCGTCACCAGCAGCGACCGGCGCTTCATCGTCGTGCAGATGGGCATCGGCGGCCAGTTTGGAGACGCCCGGCGGCAGGTCGCGCACCAGCGCCGAGAAGCTGCCGATGCGCCACGAGCGCTCGAACGTTGCCGCATAAGCCGGCGTCTCGCGCAGCGGCGGCAGGCGTTCGCGGTCGGCCACGCGGCTGCAGGCGATCAGTGCATCGGGCTCGACCACCTGCAGGTCGATCGCGCTGCAGCCCGCCACCAGCGCCGCCAGCTCGCTGGGCAGTTGCGCGGCATCGACCGGCCGGCCATCGCCGAGCAAACGGCCGGCTGCGCTGCGGTGCCACTGGTTGCCGCCACTTTTGCCGGCCGACTGCACGGCCAGGCCGATCCACAACGCGTGGCGCGCTCGGGTCATCGCGACGTACAGCAGCCGCATGTCCTCGCGTTGGCGGTCGAGGTCGGCGGCGTTGATCTGCTCGGCCGACGGGTCGAGGTGCAGCCGGCGCTGGCCGCTGGCCTCGTCGACCAGGTCGACGAACAGGCTATTGCGTTTGTCGACCGGCCGGAAGCCGCTGGCAAACGGCAGAAACACCAGCGGGTACTCGAGGCCCTTGGATTTGTGCACGGTAATGATCTGCACCAGATCGGCATCGCTTTCGAGCCTGACGATGCGCTCCTGATCGGGCGACACCGCCGCAGCCGCCTCGGCGATCTGCGCGGCCAGCCAGCGGATCAGCGCCTGTTCACCGTCGAGGTTGGCGCTGGCCGTCTGCAACAACTCGGCCAGGTGCAGCAGGTTGGTCAGGTGGCGCTCGCCATCGATGTTGTCGCTGCCCGCAGTCGGCGGTGCGTCATTTTGGTCATCAGATTCGACAGGCGCCGCCAGCCAGCGCGCCGGCAGCTCGAACTGGTGCAGGCTGCGGCGCAGCATCGTCAACACGCCCTGCGACTGCCACACCTGGCGCAGCCGGGCAAGTTGTTCGCTGCGTTCGTCGAAGGCCTCGTCGTCGGCGGCCAGCAGCGACAGCTCGGCGATGGTCAGGCCGATGGTGCGGATGGCCAGCGCGGCCCGCACCAGCCGCGCATCGAGCGGCTGCGCCACCGCGCGCAGCCAGTGCAGCAGGTCGCCCGCCTCGGCGCTGGCAAACACCGAATCCTGATCGGACAGGTAGACCGACGCGACCCGCCGCCGCTGCAGTTCACGCCGAACGGTGACCGCCTCGCGCCCGGTGCGCACCAGCACCGCGATGTCGGCCGGGCGCAGCGGGCGAAAGCCGTGATCGGGATGATCGAAGCCGGCCTGCGCATCATTCAGCAGCGTGGCGATGCGTTCGGCGCAACGCTGCGCGAAGCGGCGGCGGATGCTGGGGGCATCGCTGGTTTCGGATTCGAGCACGAGTTGCATGGCCGGCACGGCACCGGTCGACATCCGCAGCTGCTCATCGCGGCCGCGGGCGATGACTTCGACGAAAGGAACAGGGTTGGAAATCGCCCCGATGGCGGCGCGCGACGAGATCGCGGCTGAAGCCGCTCCCACAGGCGACAGCGCGGATGGCGGCGCAATCAGCTGCGCGAACCGGGGCTCGGAGATGGGTCCATTTGTGGGAGGGGCTTCAGCCCCGATTCGGGGCAGCGCAGTCATCGCGGCTGAAGCCGCTCCCACATCCGCATGCGGTGCAGCGTGATCGACCACGGACGCATACATGAATGCGCCCTGCGTCGACTCGTGATCGGCCGGGTATTCACGCGCCTCGGCACGGCTGAACAAGTGATTCACCGCGGCGACCAGCTGCGCGGTCGAGCGGTGGTTGGTGGCCAGCATGTGGTGCCGGCCTTCGGTCTTGCGGCGGGCATCCAGGTAGCTGTGAATGTCGGCGCCGCGAAAGCGGTAGATCGACTGCTTCGGGTCGCCGATCAGCAGCAGCGCGGTCGATGCGTCGTTGTCGGCGATCCGGTACAGGCGGTCGAAGATGCGCAGCTGTACCGGCGAGGTGTCCTGAAACTCGTCGATCAACGCAACCGGGTAACGCTCGACGATGCTGCTGCGCAGGCGCTGCGCATGAACGCCGTTCAGCGCGGGGTCGAGCGCGCGCTCCAGGCGGTTCAGCATGTCGGCAAAGCCGAAGCGACCAGCCTGCTGCTTCAGCTCGGCCATGCGTGAGGCAATCTGCACCGCCGCATGCGGGCGCAGGATCGTCGACAGTGGGGCGCGGGCATCCAATGCGTCCATCAAGTCGGCAAAGGCAGCGACATGCGGCGAAAGATCGACCGACTGCCCCGCCTTCAACGCGTCGCGCATACCGTCAGGCGTCAGGCGCTTTTTTGCCGCTGGCGTCAGGTCCGGTTCATCACGCATCGGATCGGCCGCCCAATCGGCCACGGCATCGAGCCAGCGCCGAGCGTTCTTCGCGTTCAGCTTGACCTTGTTGAACGGGCATGACGGGCTGTCCAGCTGGATGATCAGCCAAGTCGACAGCTGCACGGCGCGTTCGGCCCAGCCGGATTTCATCGCTGCCAGCTCGGCATCACGATCGCCCAGTAGCCGCTCGACCAACTCACCCAGGCTGCACTCACCAGCCTCGGCGGGCCACGCTTGCTCGACCAGCTGGCGCGCCTCCTCGGCGAGCCGCTGCGCATCGGGCCAGACCCCGAGCACCGCATCGAGTGCCTCATTCCCGAGCGGATAGACCTGCAGCCGCCAGTAGTCGTGCGCCGCCTCTTTCATCAGCACCGACTCGTCGGGGTTCAGCTCCTCGTCGAACAGGCAGCCGCTGTCGAAGGCATGTTCGCGGAGCATGCGCTGGCACCATGCATCGATCGTCAGCACGGCGGCATCGTCCATCGCCTGCGCCGCCATTTCCAATCGCCATGCGGCATGCTGCCGCGGTGCACCTTCCGGGTAGGCGGCCATCAGCTGCGCCAGCAGGGGATCGGGGTCGGCGGCTGCGGGATCGCTTGGAGCGGCTACGTTTTCTCCGGAAGCGGCTACGTTTTCGCCAAAAGCGGCTGCAACGCGACGGAACGCGGCGGCCGCCTCGATCAGCCGGCTGCGGATGCGGTCGGACAGTTCACGCGTCGCGGCGATTGTGAAGGTCATCACCAGGATCTCGGCCGGCATCAGCGGCCGCGCGAAGCCCTGCTCGCCGCCATGGCCGAGCACCAGCCGCAGATACAGCGCCGCGATGGTCCAGGTCTTGCCGGTGCCGGCGCTGGCCTCGATCAGCTGGCTGCCCGACAAGGGCAGTTGCACCGGGTCGAGTGTGCGGGCGCGGCTCAATCGATCACCTCGCTGCTGACCATCAGGTCGGCATGGGAGACGACCTTGACCTGAGTCTCGACCCAGTCCAGAAGCGGCTGGTAGACCGCGTGCGCCAGCTCGGCAAAGCGGCCATCGGCGCTCAGCGCCTCGAAATCGGGGAAGGTACGCGCCAGGCAGGGATCGTCCTGCACCTCGCCACGCAACTGGAAGCCGCCGTCGTAGACCTCGTCTTGGCGTCCCTTGTTTTCGAGCAGTGAAAGCGCGGTCTTGATCGGCAATGGCAGTGGTGCGGTCATGCCGTCGCGCCAGGTGTGCAACAGCGTTTGCAAGGTCTGCTCGGCCAGGTCGGGCGCCATCGCCTCGACCGTGACCACCGCATCGCGGCCGACCAGGATGCCGCCGAGCGGTCGCCCGCTGGCGCTGGCCATCAGCGTGGTGATCCACGGGCGGACCAGCTTGTCGATGCGCAAGCGGCTTTTCGGGTACAGGCGCGTCGGCGTCAGTTCGAGCCACCGGGGGCCGGTGTCCGATGTGGCGGTGCGGGCGATGGATGTGGCAGCATTTGCGCTGGACTTGAAAGCGTCTGCAATGGCCCTGGCGGCGCCTGCGGCGGATGGGGCGGGGGATGCAATGCGGGCGCCGGTCAACCAGTCGGTGATGGCCAAGCCATCGAACTGAACATGCAGTCGCTCCTTCGGCAGCTCGACCAGGTACAGCGCCTGCTGGCGATACCAGCAGCGCAGCATCACCAGCAGCGTGTGGTGCATGGCCTGCGCTTCGCGCTGTCCGAGCCCGGCCATCGGCAGGCTGCCGGACAGGCGCAACTGCTCGATCGGTGCCGCGAGCAACTGCGCGAGTTCGGCATCGTCAGGCGCGCTGCGGCGCAGACCGGCCTGGTCGAGCACCTGCTTCAACACCCCATCGAGCAACTGATAGTGCTGCAGCCCGGCGACGACAAACGCCTCGTCGTCGGGCGCCTGCTCGCGCTCCTCGGCGAACACCACCGCCAGCCGGTTGCGGAAGAAGGCCTTGACCGGGTTGCGCAGAAAACGCGCCAGCAGCGCGATCGTCAGCGGCGCATCATCATCGAGCCCGTGGACTCTGGCCTGTGATTCGGCAGACGAAGGTGGCGCCACCGCGACGGCTTCGACGTCTGCATGTGCGGCGCGCCATTCGCGGGCATGGGTGAACAGCGCCGGCGCCGTGTCGTCAGCCGCCTGATCGGCCACCGCGGCAACGAAATAGCGGCGGCTGAACGGCTGCAGCGGGTGCTCGGTGGTGCGCGGGTCGAGCACGTTGCCGGACCAGCCGGCGGCCAGGTAATCGCGCAATTGCGACACCAGCACCGACGGCGGCTGCAGGCTGTTGTCGCGCACGCTGCGGCCAGTCCAGCTGATGTACAACACGCGGCGCGCCGACAGCAGCGCCTCGAGCATCAGCTGGCGATCGTCGTCACGCCGCGAGCGGTCGCCGGGCCGCATCTGGCCGGGCAGCGCCATCAGGTCGAAATCGCTGCGGCTGGTGCTGCGCGGGTAGTCGCCATCGTTCATGCCAAGCAGGCACACCACCTCGAACGGGATCGAGCGCATCGGCAGCAGCGTGCAGAAGGTGACGCCGCCGGAACGAAAGCGCCGGCGCACGCTCGGCTCGTCGATGACCGACAGGCAGGCTTCGCGGGCCACATCGAGCGGCATCGTCTCGACGAATCCCGCCGCATCACAAGCCTCGAGCCAACCGCGCAACGCCGCATCGAATGCCGCGATGCTCAGGCGCTCGTGGTCGTCGGTGGGCGCCAGGAAGTCGTCGACCAGACTGCGCAGCCGCGCGGCCCATTCGACGGGCGTGGCATCGGTGGCGGCGCGATCGGCCCAGCCCAGCAGCGCAGACGCCAGATCGGCGATCGAGCCCGCAATCGAGGCTTCGAGCCCGCCGACCTCCAGATAAGGTGCAATGCCGCGAAACACGGGTGCATCGCCAGTGGCAA
>JBDTQC010000255.1:0-5614 GCA_039932405.1 Ideonella sp. | reverse complement strand
TCAACCGCCGGCGCGCTTCACGTTCTCGCCCTGGGCCTGCAACAACGTGACCACCTGCGCTGCATGATCGCCCTGGATCTCGATCACGCCGTCTTTTACCGTGCCACCACTGCCGCAGGCGCTGCGCAATTGTTTGCCGAGCGCGGCAAGGTGGAACGCGTCGCCGCTCGCGCCGCGCACCACAGTGACGGTCTTGCCGCCACGGCCCTTGGTTTCGCGGCTGACGCGAATGACGCCGTCGCCTGCCGGGCTCACCTTGGCGGCGCAGCGACAGTCCGCCACGGGCTGCCGGCAAACCGGGCACATGCGTCCGCTGTCGGTCGAATAGACCAGCCCGCCGGTCGTGTTCTTGCGCATATTCCGTTCCTCGAAATGGGCCGGTTCGTAGATCAGCTGGTCAGGTAGCTGATCGCACGACGCAATGCGTCGGTATCGACAATGGCCACGAACAAGATGCCCGCCAGCGCGCCGGCCAGGTGGGCATCGTGGTTGATGCGACCGCGCGAATTGCGCGAGGCCCACCATGTATAGCCCAGGTACAACAGCGCGAACAGCGGCGCTGGAATCGGTACCGGGATCGGCAGGATGAAGATCGAGGCGGTGGGCACGTAGACGATCGACGCAAACAGCACCGCCAGGATGGCACCCGAAGCGCCAAGGCTTCGGTAGCCCGGGTCGTTGCGGTGCTTGAACCAGGTTCCGGCATCGCTGATCAGCAGGCCGAAGAAATACAGCGCCAGCAGGCGCGGCGTGCCGATCACCCGCTCGAGCGGGAAAGCGAAAGCCCACAGCGTGATGCAGTTGAACAGCAGGTGCGGCAGATCGGCATGCAGGAAGCCGCTGCTGACAGCCGTCACGTATTGACGACGCTGCACAAACCAGAACGGCCGGAACAGGTTGCGCTCGATCAGATCGGGGCGTGCATACAGGCCGAACAGGCTGGCCAGGAGGATCGTTGCAAGCAGCGCGCTGGCGCCCGGACTGGCGATCAATTGATTCACGCTGAGCTACCGGGCTTCATGCGTCGCTGTCGCTGCTGCTCAACACCGCGGTGGGAAAATCGCGCAACAGATCGGCGACCCGGATCGAGCGCCGGTCGAAGCGATGGGTCCGACCACTGATCGCATCGCGGTACTCGATTGCCGGCAGATCGACGCTGGATGGCCACAGCAACTCGGTGTCGCCCCAGACGCCACCGATCGGCAGATCGCCGACTTCCAGATCGAGCGAGGCATACAGCCGAGCCGCCAGCACGATCACACACCGGTTGCCGTCGGACCGGGCGAATGCGATCAGGTACTCGGCCCGTTCGCCGGCGAGTTCCAGCGCGATGTATTTCGACCCGCTCAGCAAGTCGTCGCAGTGGCGCCGCAACTGCATCGAACACCAGGTGACGAAGAATTTGGCGCGCCCATCGACGGCGTTGCGTAGCAGCTCGCGCAAGGCCGCTTGCCGATCGCTCAGCGCAACGATCTGGCGGGCCTGCTCGAGCAACGCGCGCCTCCGATCGAAATCGACCGGCCGGCGATTGTCGGGGTCGACCAGCGACAACTCGATCGCCTCGTGGCCCTGGTAATAGTCGGGCACGCCGGGCGATAGCGCCTTGATCGCCGCCAGGCTCAGGCCGTTGAGTGCGCCATACCAGGCAAAGACCGCGGCATTGGCTTGCAGGTCGTCGAGGAACAGGGAGTTTTCCCGTCGCGTCAGCAGGGCGTCGATGAAACCGGCCAGCGCGGCCTCATAAGGCTCGTTCGGATTCATCCAGCTGGTGACAGCTTTCGCTTCGCGAACCGATTTCAGCATCGTGGCGTTGATGCGGCCACGGTATTCGGCCAATCCCGCGTCGTCGAGCTGCCCGGCCGGCAGACTGCCGACCAGGGTCTGATACAGCAGGTATTCGTCGTTGCGAGTCGGTGCCGTCGCCCCATCGACGCTGCGTTTATGGCTTCGATTGAGCCGGCTCCAGCGCCGCACCGCCAGCCGCCAGGCGGCCGGGATTTCGCTGATCACGTTGATGCGGGCACGCACGTCCTCCGACCGCTTGGCATCGTGCGTCGATGTGGCCAGCATCGTGTGTGGTCGATTCTGCTCACGCTCGCGCGTCGCGGCGTGAAAGCCGGTGATCGAGGTACCGAATACGTCGGGCTCGCCGCCCACGTCATTGACTGAAATCAGCCGGTGGTGCCGGTACAGCGCGGTATCTTCGATGCCTTTGGCGGCCACCGGCGCCGTATATTGCTGCAGTCGCCTGGCGAAGGCACGGTAGCGATCGCCGAGTCCGGGTGGTGCGCCCGCCATCGGTTTGCCGAGCAGCACTTCACGCAGGAAATCGAACACGCTGGCATCGGCCGCCACACTTCGGCGTCTGGCCTTGCCGATCGCCCAATCGATGAACTTGCGATCCTGCGCACTGGGCTTGTCGACGATGTAGGTGCGGTAAACCGGAAATGACGCCACCACCTCGGACAAGGCCTGGCGCAGCGAGTTCAGCGTGAAGTCGCGGGTTCGCCGATCCTCGCGGGCCAGGCGCAACAGCGCGTTGCTGAGCACCGTCAGTTCGCCGGCCAGCGTGCCGTCCATCACGATGTGGCGGCATTGCCAGGCAAGGGTGTCGAAATCGACCGCTTCGTCGCGGACAAAGGCGCGCCATGCGCGATCGAGCCGCGTCTTGGCGCTGCCGTCGATCAACAAGCCGTTGACCAGATTGGCAAACCGGTAGCCGGTGGTGCCGCGAACCGACCATTCGCGCGGCACCTGTTCATGAGGTGCGACGATCTTTTCGACCACCACGTACAGCGGCATCTCAGCGCGGTTGGTCTTGCTGGCCGGTGCCGGAACCGGCAGCCCGGCCAGCTCGGCATAACGTTCCTGCAACTGGCGGAAATAGCGCGCCGGATCGGCCAGTCCGTCGGGGTGATCGATGCGCAGGCCATCGATCGCGCCGGCGGCGGCCAGCTCGAGGATCAGCCGATGCGTTGCCTCGAACACCTCGGTCGATTCCATGCGCAGCGCGGCCAGCTCGTTGATGTCGAAGAAGCGGCGGTAGTTGATCTCGTCGGCGGCGACCCGCCACTGGGCGAGGCGATAGGCCTGCGCGTCGATCAGATGATCGAGCGCATCGAAACTGGCCCGTTCGCCGCCGCGACCATTCATCTTCTCGACAATCGCGTCGAATTCGATGGCGAGCTCTGGATGGCGCGCCGCCAGTGCGGCCAGGCGCGCCTTGAGGGCTGTCTTGTCGCGCTGCCGGCGCGGTGCCGCGACCGGATCGCTGATGGTGTGCGAAGGCAGGCTGTCGAAGGCGACGGCCAGAGTTTCCAGTTCGTCCCGACACGCTGCGAGCCGCTTGGCGGCGATCGCGCGCCGGATCAGGTCACCGTAGCCGGCCGGATCGACCGGCAATTGGTGTTCGAAATAACTGAGCGTGAAATATCCGCGCTTTGCATCGAAGCCGAGCTTGATTTCGCCGCGTTCGAGGATCACGCCGTACTGGTCACCCAGGATCGGCAGCAAGACCTTGCCGGTAAGTGCCGGATCGGCGGAAAACCAGTCGATGTCGAAAAATGTTGCATGGGCGGAAGACGCGCCGTTTTCCAGCACATCGAGCCACCAGGCGTTGTCGCCGCCGAGCACGCCCATGTGGTTGGGAACGATGTCGACCACCAGTCCCATGGCGTGGCTGTGCAGGGTGGCAACCATCGCATCGAAGGCCGCGCGGCTGCCCAGTTCCGGGTTCAGTTGCGCGTGGTCGATGACATCGTAGCCATGCATGCTGCCGGGACGCGCCCGCAACGGTGGCGAGATATACAGGTGGCTGATCCCCAGGTCGGCCAGATAAGGAACCAGCGCGGTAGCGTCGGCAAACCGGAACCCGGCATGCAGCTGAACACGGTAGGTGGCGCTTGGAATGGCCGGTCGCGGCGGCAAGGCGCTGGTCGGCGCGGGCTGGGTCATGGGTGCTCGATGTTGACTGCGACCGACCAGGCCGGCAGCTGGTCGGCCGACGGATGGCTGCGATAGACCGGTGTGCCGGGCATGGTTCGCGGGCCGGCAGAGTTGCATTGATCGGAAAGATTCGCCAGCAGATGCCAACGCCGTCCGCCATCGAGCGGCCAGACGATGCCGAGCTTGCCGCCTTCGTACACCTGCCATTGCCCGCTGCGCGCACCCGCCAGCCACGGCATCAGTTGCGTCGCACGCAGCTTGAGCAGCGTCGAATAAAGCGCCAGCCAACTCGCATGCGGCTCCCGCGTGCGCTCGCTCCAGTCGAGTTTGCTCGCGAGGAAAGTCGATTCGGCATTCGGATCGGGGATGTGGTCACGCACCTTCGGGTCTGCAAAGCGAGCAAACTTGCCAAATTCGGCGCGACGACCATTGGTGACAGCCTGTGCCAGCTCGCCGTCGAAATCGCAGAAATACTGAAATGGTGTGGCGGCGGCATATTCCTCGCCCATGAACAACATCGGCGGCGACGGTGCCAGCAACACACACGCCAGCAGCGCGCGCAGCGCGTCCTCGCGCTTCGCCTCGGTCGCCAAGGCGCAAATGCGTTCCCCGAAAGCGCGGTTGCCGATCTGGTCGTGGGTCTGCGTCGAATTGATGAACGCCAGTGGTGGCAAATGCGCCGAGCGACTGCCGCGCAGTTCGCCATCGCGAAACGGTGATGGATCACCCTGGTAGGCAAATCCTTCGGCCAGCGCACGGCCGAAATGGCGCACCGGCGCATCCGCGTAGTCGACGTAGTAGCCATCGGTCTCGCCCGTGGCCAGCACGTGCACGGCGTGGTGAACGTCGTCGTTCCACTGCGCAGTCGACAAAGGTGTCGAGGCATCGCTGCTGCGCTCGAGACGCGCCGCATCGTTGTGGTCGTTTTCGAGGATCAGATGCACATGGCGCTGACTGCCCGGGCCGTCACGCACGGCCTGCGCCAGCTCGTCGATGAAATGCATCGCCGATCGATCGTGCATCGCATGCACGGCATCCAGCCGCAGTCCGTCGAACTGGAATTCTTCCAGCCAGTACAAGGCGTTGTGGATGAAAAAACTGCGAACGGTCGCGCTTTGATCGGCATCGAAGTTGATGGCCGCGCCCCATGGCGTGGGCAGCTTGGCGTTGAAAAACGCAGGCGCATAGGCGTGCAGGTAGTTGCCTTCAGGCCCGAAGTGGTTGTAGACGACATCGAGCAATACCATCAAGCCGCGCTGATGGGCTGCAACGACCAGGCGCTTCAGGTCGTCGGGTGTGCCATAGCTGGCGTCGGGCGCAAACGGCAACACGCCGTCGTAGCCCCAGCCGCGACGGCCTGGAAAGTCGGCAACCGGCATCAGTTCGATCGCGGTGACGCCAAGCGCCAGCAGATCGTCGAGCCGATCGATGACTGCTGCAAAGGTGCCGGTCGGCGTAAAACAACCGACATGCAGCTCGTAGATGACCGCCTCGTGCCAGGGTCGACCGGTCCACGGCTGAGTCGGCCAACGAAACGACAGTGGATCGATCAGGCAGCTGGCGCCGGTGACATCCTGCGGGTTGAAGCGCGACGCCGGATCAGGTACCTGAAGTTCGCCATCGATCCGGTAGGCGTAACGTGTTTTCTCGGCGGCGTTCACCCGTTCCA
>JBDTQC010000254.1:0-5619 GCA_039932405.1 Ideonella sp. | reverse complement strand
CATCATTGAACGCAGGAAATGCACGTAGGCCGACGGCACTTCCATGTCGACCATGAAATAGGCGCGCGCAAAGCTGAACAGCATCTGCATCTCGTCCTCGCTGAACAGCGCGGTATCGATGATGTATTGGCCATCGCCGTTGTAGAGGATCGGCAGCGCGAACGGCGTCTCGTGAAAGCCATTGATGATCTTGCCGACCACATAGGCCCCCTTGTTGCGGAAAAACAGGCTAGACAAGACCTGGATCTGGAAGTTCGGCCGGACCCGGAAATCACCCAATTGCTGATCGACGGCCTCCATCACCCGGTCGATGTCCCGCTCGAAATCCTCGAACGCGCCCCGCAGTCCGAAGTTGACGACGATGCTGCGCCAGGTGTCGCGCAGGCTCTCGCGCGTCGGGTAATAGGCGCGGTAGGTGGGCAGCACATCCACGCCGTCGCTCTCGATGTATTCGGTCGACACCGCCGGGCGCAGAAAGATGAAATCGTTGTTGAAGTACCGGCGATGCAGGATCTTCGTCGTCACCGAATTGAAGAAGGTCTCGGCCAGTTCGGGTTGGTGATGGTTGATCAGCAGGCCGATGTAGTGCAGCTTGATCTGCTGCCATACATCCATCGACAGTTCGCCAACACCGAAATCGGCCTGCAGCGCGAGGGCCGCCTCCTTGACCCGCTTGTCGTAGAACTCGATGCGCGCCCGCTGGCCTTGCTGCTGACCATGCCAGTCGGCATCTTCGAACAGCTTCCTCGCGCCTGCACTGGCCTGGCGAAACAACCGGTAATGCCGGTTGAAACCTTCCAGCATCGCCTGCGCAATGTCGAAGGCGCGCGGATCGGTCAGCTTCGGGGGAAAGGCGCCCATCGAGCGGCCACGTCCTGGTTCACACGACGCCCTGCGGGACGTGACGCGATTTCACGAATGCCAGTGCCTGCTCGAACACCGGCGTGATGGAATCGCGGCTGTCGACATTCATCCTCAGGTCTTCGAGCAGCCCGTTGCTGAGCCCGTAGAACCAACCGTGCACAAACAGCTTCTGGCCACGGTCCCAGGCGTCCTGAACGATTGTCGTGCGACACACGTTGAGCGCTTGCTCGATCACGTTGAGTTCGCACAAGGCATTGACGCGGCGCTCCTCGTCGACACCATCGAGCCAGCGCTGATGGCGCCGACGCACATCCTGCACATGGCGCAACCAGTTGTCGGCCAGCCCGATTCGCACGTCGTTGAGCGCGGCCCGAACGCCGCCACATCCCGAATGCCCGACGACGATGATGTGCCGGACCTGCAGCATGTCGGTCGCGAACTGGATGACCGACAAGCCGTTGAGGTCGGAATGCGCCACCACATTGGCCAGGTTGCGGTGCACGAACAGTTCACCCGGCAGCAGGTTGACCAGCTCGTTGGCCGGTACCCGGCTATCGGCACAGCCGATCCACAGGTACTGCGGTGTCTGCTGCTCCAGCAGGCGTTGAAAGAACCCGGGTTCACGCTTTTCGGTATCGGCAGCCCATTGCCGGTTGTTGCCGAATAGCTCGTCGAGATCGTTGCTCATGGGCGTCCACTGCTGCAGTGCGTCAAGTTTTGAAGTGTACGCAAGGCCAGCGGTCGGCAGGAAAACAGCTGATCGTTCGCGCGCTCGGCGTCAAGCGGCGATTGCCCAGTCGTCGCCAGCGCGCCGGCATCGGCCGTCGCGCTCAAGTTTTTGCAGGTGTGCCGTCAACGACCGCAGGGCCATCGCATGCAGACGCTGCGGCACGTCGGCGTAGACCCGATGCAGCAGCGTCTCGCTGTTCGCAGGGCCGAGTTGTTCAACCGCGTCGAACACCTTGGCTTCACGTCTGAGGCGGTGTTCGACGATGGCCTGCATCGCGGCCACCGGCCGGTCCATCAGAAAACCATGACCCGGCGCGATCCATTCGATGTCCAGCCCTGCGATCAACGAGCGCAATGACAACAGGTAGGCGGTCATGTCGCCATCCGGCGGATTGATCACGACGGTCGAGCTCTGCATCACGTGATCACCGGTCAACAGCGTCTTCTCTTCCTCGACCAGGTAGCAAAGGTGGTTCGAGGCGTGACCGGGGGTGTGGATCACCGACAGGCTGGTGGCCGCCGCGCCGGATCCGAAAACGAAGCGCTCGCCACCTTGCAGCGCGACATCGGGCACAAATGTCTGGTCCTGCCATTCCGGAAAATCAGCGACACGGCCATGTACCGTCGCGCCGGTGCGTTCACGCAGCATCACGGTGGCAGGGGAATGATCGCGGTGCGTGTGGGTGGCGAAGATCCAGCGGATCGGGCCCGGTGCCGCCGCGACGACCGCATCGACGTGGGCCGGGTCCGGCGGCCCCGGATCGACCACCGCCCATTCGTCAGCACCATCACGCGACGGCGTGGCGATCAGGTAGGTATTGGTGCCCGGTCCGGTCATCATGCTGCCGTTGTTGGCGGTCACCCGGATCAATCGGTTCGACAGGCGAACCGCGCGACCGGGCAGCAGATCGCCCCATGCCTTGCCGCTGCGCTCGGGATCGAGCCGCAGCACCTCAGCGTAGGCCGGGTCTTCGGGAATGACCGGTTGCGGGCCCTTGGCGGTGCGCGCCAGGCTTGGCAGGATCTGCACGATCTCGCGTGCCGAGTGGGCCCAGGCCATCAAGCTCTCGACGGTCGGGTGCCGAGCCAGCAGCCGCAGGGTGTGCAGGGTAGGGGTCAGCAACTTCAGCGCTTCGCCACGCGCCAGCGCGTCGGCCGGTCGAATCCACACATGTTCGACCGTTTCACTGCCGTCGTGCACGACGACCTGATCGGGCGGTGTGACAGCCACGAAAAAGCGCGTGTCGAAGCGTTTCGGGCGCCCCACCGGCGTCAGCCAGTGGCTCAGGTAGGCGACATCGGCCAGCGCCAGACGCTGGCCGCAAGCTTCGCAGAAATCCGCCATGCCACATTCGCCACGTTGCAGCAGCTCGCGCCAATGCAGCAGCACATCGGGTTCGGGCAACGGCGTGGATGCCAGCAGGATACCCGACTCTTCGAAGCATTCGCGCACTGCCGCGACGTAGAAGTCGAGCCCGTGCGCGGGCAGGCTCAGTTGCCGACTTGCCTGCGCATCATCGACGCCGTCGACCAGCTGATCGAGGTCGCGATCCCTCCGATCCGTCAACCCACCGGGGAAAACCCAGGCGCCACTGTTGTGGTCGCCGCGTTCGGCACGGCGCAACAACAAGGCTTCAATCGCGCCGCCCTCGCCGGGACGAACCAAAACGACGGTGGCCGACGCGCGCGGCGGCCGTTCGGCAGGAGGGTGTTCGGCTGGCGTCATCGCGAATCGCTTGCTGGTTGGCCCGGCTCCATTGTCGCCTGTCGCGAATCAGCACGGCGTGACCTTGCCTTCGCAGCCAGGAAAACAACCGATGCGGGCCAGGGCTGCGCAAGACGGCGAGAATGAAGCCCGCTTGCAAGGACTGCCATGGACTCCCAATTTTCCGCCACACCCGACTACATGGCGCCAGCGCTGTTCGACGATCCCGACGCTGCGCTGGCGCAGGTTCAGGCGATCTACCAGAACAGCCTGAACCATCTGCGCGAGGCCCTGCGTCGCTTCGTCAGCGGCGAATCGCTGAGCCGGCCGGTGCGCGCGTGTTACCCGATGGTGCGCGTGCAGACCGACACCGTGGTACGACCGGATTCGCGCCTGAGTTACGGTTTCGTCGCCAGCCGCGGTACCTTCGAGACCACGCTGACACGCCCGGATCTGTTCGGCAAGTACTACCGCGAGCAGTTTCGGCTGTTGCTCGCCAACCATCAGGTGGCGCTTGAGATCGGTACCAGCACCCAGCCGATACCGGTGCATTTCTCGCTCGCCGAACACGATCATCTGGAAGGGTCGCTCGACAGCGTGCGGCGCAGCCAGATTCGTGACCTGTTCGATCTGCCGGATCTGGCCGCCATGGACGACGGCATTGCCAACGGAACCCACGACCCCGATCCCGGCGAAGCGCAGCCGTTGTCGCTGTTCACGGCACCGCGGGTCGACTATTCGCTGCACCGGCTGCGCCACTACACCGGGACCGCTCCCGAACATTTCCAGAATTTCGTGCTGTTCACGAACTACCAGTTCTACATCGACGAATTTGTCCGTCTCGGCCACGCCGCGATGGCAGGCGATGGCGCCGACGACGCTGCCTACAGCAGCTTTGTCGAACCCGGCAATGTGATCACCCGCCGGGCCGGCGAAGCCGCCGTGCCGGGCGATGAGCTCGGCATCGCGCCGCCGCGGCTGCCGCAGATGCCGGCGTATCACCTGACCCGCGCCGATCGCAGCGGCATCACGATGGTCAACATCGGGGTCGGGCCGGCCAATGCCAAGACCATCACCGACCACATCGCGGTGCTGCGGCCACATGCCTGGATCATGCTCGGCCACTGCGCGGGCCTGCGCAACAGCCAGGCGCTGGGCGACTACGTGCTGGCGCACGGCTATGTGCGAGAAGACCACGTGCTCGACGAAGACCTGCCGCTGTGGGTGCCAATTCCGGCGCTGGCCGAAGTGCAGGTTGCACTCGAGACAGCGGTGGCCGAGGTGACCCGACTGAAGGGCTACGAGCTGAAGCGGATCCTGCGCACCGGAACGGTCGCGAGTACCGACAACCGCAACTGGGAACTGGCACCGTTCGGCAACCTGACGAGCAATCCGCAGCGTCGTTTCAGCCAGAGCCGGGCGATTGCGCTCGACATGGAAAGCGCAACGATCGCGGCCAACGGGTTTCGCTTTCGGGTGCCCTATGGCACCTTGCTGTGTGTCAGCGACAAACCCTTGCACGGTGAAATCAAGCTGCCCGGCATGGCAAACCACTTCTATCGCGAGCGCATCGAGCAGCACCTGCGAATCGGGTTGAAAGCGGTCGAACTGCTGCGCGCTGACGGCACAGCGCGGTTGCACAGCCGCAAGCTGCGCAGCTTTGCCGAGGTGGCCTTCCAGTGAGCGTGTCTTGTGCTGGCGCGTACGCCGACTTTGACGATCGAACGGGGGCCGGCGGAGTAGCCCCGGCGAGCACCGGAAGACAACGAAGATTTATCATCAAGGCATGACTCCTGGCCCAATCGACGTGGCCCAAGTCCGTCTGGACAATGCACTCGCGCTGTTCGACGAATTTGTGACTGCCACCATCAAGCACCCGGATGCCGCGACCTTGCGCGGTCTGGAACGCCGCTTCGCCGAGCGGCTGGACATTCAGCCAAGCTACTGGAGTCAGATCAAGGGCCGTTCGCGGCAGATCGGCGAGCGCCTGGCGCGCCAGTTCGAACAGCGCTGCCGCAAACCGCGTGGCTGGATGGATGCGACCCACCAACCTGGCGAAGAGAGCGCCGCACAGGTCGGCGTTTCTGCGTCCCAGTCAGGCGGTTCATTCGGCGATTCACCCGATGAGAACTTGCCCAGGGACGATGACGAGCGCTTCATTGTCGGGCTGGTTTTGACCTACTACCGGCGCCACCCGCAACGCGCACGCACCCGTTTGCTCGACCTGCTGGGCGAGGTACTGACACCGCCCGCAGCGCCAGCGCCGTCGAGTCGTATCGCTGAGCCGGCCGCTCCCGCCGATGACCTTTGGGCGAAGACCC